>JAYTUQ010000204.1:0-6639 GCA_043744455.1 Saprospiraceae bacterium
TTAAACTTAGACCCCAATAGTTTTTTTCTGTCTCATTCTTTATTCAACAATTTTTAAACCATAGTAGTTTTATTCCTAATTTAACAAAGTCAAGCTAATAATTTCATTTCGAATTTAAAGTAAAGCATTTCGAATTAGACGAGTATATCGTCAGACGTCACTGGGTTGGTTCTTTTATAATAGGGATATTAGAAGATTGGTGAGAAGGCGCAAAGCCATGGGATAATAAAAATAGGGTCGTAGAACAATTTTTAGGGTAAAATATGTCGCGTTTCATGCCGTTAAGCTCCGCATGACTGAGGGGGGTAAAAATAAATGAAATATGAGGGTCTCTTAACAAGTGACACCCTCACATTCTTTAAATTCATCTCTCAACGCTTATAACAAATTGGTAGTCAATGAGATATTCGCATTTAAAAGTTTAGAAATTGGACAATTTTCCTTAGCCTTTGTCGCTAATTCCTCCAATTTTTCAGCCGTCAAACCTTCTGCTTTTACGGCAGTTGTTATATCAATTTGATTGATAGCACCATTTTCCAAAATGACAACAGCACTCGTTTGGATTTCATCAGCGGTTAAACCTGCTTCTTGTAAATTGAAAGCCAATTTCATGGAAAAACAGCCCGAATGCGCTGCAGCAATCAACTCTTCTGGATTTGTACCGATACCTTCAGCAAAACGAGAATTGTAGCCATATTGCGTGTCTTTCAAAACACCGCTTTGAGAAGTCAATTGTCCTTTACCTTCTTTACCTGAACCGTTCCAAACGGCGGTTGCCTTTCTTTTAATTTGCATGATTTTGATTGTTTTTTTTATGATAAAAATGATTTTTGCCTAATACTAAGCTTTCCCATAACAGTAACATGCTGTTTTTTGTTTAAAGACCCCCCTCAGTATTTTCTACTTTTTTACAGTTTTCAGTTTATTGGTTTTTCCAACAAATCACTTTTGTCATAAAAACTTTTAAATTTCTTCCGCTCTTAATGCGAATCCCTTGTAACAATACTGCCCGAACCACCGCGCAAAAAGCCAAAATCAGCACCTAAATGTGCTTGTTCAACATTTGTCACATATAAATTGGCATAACCTCGATTCAATTTCAAATCATAAGGCTGCCAATTTTTTCGGCGTTCTGCCAATTCTTCATCAGACACTTCTAAGGTTAAACTGCGATTCGGCACGTCCAATTTAATCCAATCACCATTTTTGACAAAAGCCAAATTGCCGCCGTCAGCGGCTTCGGGCGAAACATGCAAAACGACTGTGCCGAAACCCGTACCACTCATCCGACCATCGGAAATGCGTACCAAATCTGTTATACCTTTGACCAATAGCTTTTTGGGTAAAGACATATTGCCTACTTCCGCCATGCCGGGATAGCCTTTGGGTCCGACATTTTTCAAAACCATGATGCTGTGTTCATCAATTTCCAAATCAGGGTCTTCGATGCGGGCATGGTAGTCTTCAATCGTTTCAAATACAACGGCTTGACCGCGATACGTCAACAACTCAGGACTTGCCGCTGAGGGTTTTAACACCGCTCCATTGGGTGCAAGATTTCCTCTGACGACCACAATACCCGAGTCTGGTTTGAACGGCGCTTCCATCGTTGAAATAATATCCGCATTATAAACGACTGCATCAGCGCAAATAGCACCCATTGACTTACCCGTAACTGTTATCACATTGTTGTGCAATATGTTTGACATCTCTTTTATCACCGCTGGCAGACCACCTGCATAGTACAAATCTTCCATAAAATGCGCACCAGAAGGCTGAATATTGGCTAAAAGAGGTATATTTTGCGACCATTTATCAAAATCGTCAATCGTCAAATCCACACCGATACGTCCAGCAATTGCCAAAAGATGAATAACGAAATTGGTTGAGCCACCAATCGCTGCATTGACCATAATGGCATTTTCAAAAGCCTCGCGTGTCAGTACTTTTGACAGTTTCAAATCCTCATTAACCATTTCCACAATACGCCGACCCGACAATTGAGAAATGACTTTGCGACGCGCATCTGCCGCAGGAATCGAAGCATTGTTAGGTAAAGACAAACCGAGGGCTTCTACCATCGTTGCCATCGTCGAAGCTGTGCCCATGACGGCGCAATGCCCTTGGGTGCGTGCCATACATGCCTCCGCTTCTACAAATTCAGCTTGCGTGATTTCACCCAATTTATGCGCTACATCAAATCGCCAAACATCAGAAGTACCAATATCCTTCCCTCTCCAATGCCCTTTCAGCATGGGACCGCCTGAAATGACGATGGTTGGAATGTCCACACTACATGCACCCATCACTAATGAAGGCGTTGTTTTATCACAACCACATAACAGTACAACACCGTCAATGGGATTGGCGCGAATGGATTCCTCAACATCCATACTTGCCAAATTACGGTACAACATCGCCGTTGGTTTAATCAACGTTTCGCCCAAAGACATGACTGGAAATTCGACAGGAAAACCCCCTGCTTCTAATACGCCTTTTTTAACAGCTTCTGCTAAATCCCTAAAATGAGCATTACAAGGCGTCAGTTCTGACCATGTATTGCAAATACCGATGACGGGTTTTCCTTCAAAAAAGTCTTTCGGAATGCCTTGGTTTTTCATCCATGCACGGTAAATAAAACCATCTTTTCCTGTTTTGCCGAACCAATTTTGGCTGCGTAATTTAGATTTTTCCATTTTTGTTATTTTTTGATGTAAAGTTGATAAATTTTAGGAGAAAAATACCCCCCTCAGTAAAAAACGCCTAACAGACTGTTCTTACTTACGGATGTTACGCAAGCGATAAATTTAAGTTTTGAACCCAATGGTTGGGTTTATTGTTAGACCTTTAGGTGAGCTAATCTAATAGATTGACTGATATTAAAAATCGGGATTATCTATTTATTGGTTGGAACATGCTTTTAATATTAGTGGATAATTCATATAAAAACAAACGAAAAAATGATAGAACTTTTGAAAACATTCTTTTTCCTATTTGCTGTAATAGATCCTTTAGGATCAATTCCTGTTTTTTTGGAAGCTACCAAACATTTTGATGATAAAGTCAAAAAAAGAATTGCCATCAAAGCTTCCGTAATTGCCACAGGCATTCTCTTGTTTTTCATCATTATTGGACAAATAATCATGGAATCTATGCATATTACTCTGCCTGCTTTTCAGATTTCAGGTGGTATCATCCTGTTCCTGTTTGCTTTAACAATGGTTTTTGGACACGGAAAAGTAGAAAATGAAAAACATTTAATTAAAGACTTTGAACACGTTACCATTTTTCCAATTGCTATACCTTCTATCGCTTCGCCTGGTGCAATAATGGCAGTTGTCCTTGCCACCGATAACCATACTTATACTATTGGACATCAAATTTACACCACACTTATTGTCTTTCTTGTAATATGTGCAACCTGTCTGTTACTTTTAGCTGCTCGAAAAATACAAACTGCTATTGGTGAATCGGGTATCATTGTTATGAGTAAAATAATGGGGCTTATTATTGCATCTTTTGCAGTGCAAAGCATTTTGACAGGTATAAAAGATTATTTCGAACTTTAGAGAATATCACTTTTCCAAATGAATTGAAAAGCCAAAAGGGTTATCAAACATCACGACATTGTTGAATAAAAGCTAATTATTGATGTAACCTAAACATAAAAACAGTGCGGCTAAGTAGTTGTTTGTCAACTATTTAGCCGCACTGTTTTTTCAAGGAAAAACGTTACTGAAGGAGGTAAATTATTAAACTTATAGCTTACCTCAAAATTTGTACATAACCCGACATCGTTTTACCGCCACCTAAATCCAATATCCAGAAATAAGTACCATCAGGCAATGCTTTATTCTCGAAAGTACCTTTCCAATCATTTTTATAGTCGGTGGCTTCAAAGACTTGGTTGCCCCAACGATTGAAAACCAACAACTTAGAGGCTTGATATTTTTCAAGACCGAGTATGGTAAACGCGTCATTTTTACCATCATCATTTGGAGAGAAACCTGAAAATACAACGACATCATCACATATAATATCAATATTGACCATTGTTGTATCTGAACCTGCTGCATTCACCAAAGCGTAGATGAAGCTGTCACGTGGTTCGCAATTGCCCAAAGATGATTTGTACGTAACAATACCCGTGGCAGGGTCAACAGTGATGATGCCATATTGTGGTTGTCCAAAAAGCTCAACTTGAGTTGGCACGTTAAAAGTCGAGTCATTTTTCATCACGTCGATGCCCTTACTTGAACCATAAACCATCGTCACTTTATCATGCATAGCCACGGGGCTTACTAGACGTAAACCATTTGTGCTGACATTAATAATCAAACGAGTTGTATCGCAAATCCCAAATTCATCGCAAAGAACAAGACATGCCGTATCGCTACCTAATTCATCAGCGAAGTAATTGACACACAAGCCATTAACAATAAAATTGACATAACTAACGGCATTCGGTTCACATACGTTTTTCAATGTCAAGCGTGTACCCACCATCAAAGAACGGTCAACGCAATAGGTTGAATCTTTTCCTATCTTGATATTTTGAACCACTGTCTTGAATGTCTGTTGCGTTTGTTTCACAACTTTTACACGTATAATTGTCGTATCGCAAACACCAGTAAAGTCACAACGGACGACACAAACCGTATCGAAGCCTTCTCTTTGACCCCTCAGTATAATGCAATCTGTTTGGTCATTTATAGTAACCGAAACATTGCCATGCGGTGTGCAAACAGTTCTTACAGTCGTTTCGATAGGCGTTGCTTGATTGATTTTTGGTAAACAATATGCTATTGTTTTTCCGACCAAATGCACCGTATCAACATAAGCAGTTGGTATTTTCTGTATTGGAATGATTTGATGGCAAGTCACCTGAGCAATAATCGTATCAGAGCACCCCCTCAGTAAATTCGTAAAAATCAATTCATGGCGACCTTCAGCCACATTCAAACTCAAAGCACGACTGTTGTAGGTGAAATTAGGTCTAAATTCAGCTATACGAACACCGTTTTTAGCCCATGTCATTTGACCATAATTACGTCCTGCTACACCCCCTTTTATTGAGAAAGTCGTTTGTTCCAACACCCAATTACCGCCTCTGTCCCAATGATTCATGGAGTCAACGAGGGCACGGATATTTGGAATTTGACCGCTATACGTATTGTTGCCAACTTGCCATGACTTTAAATCCCAAAATCCATAAGGATTTGTCATCAATAAACTGAAATAGGTGTAAGAAATAAACGTATCATTCGAGCATGACCCAAAACCATTTACGTAAGGTCTGCCGTCGAGTGTGATGCGGTATGATGCGGTATCTGCAACATATAAATTGGTACATAACGCAGCCATTGTCCCACATTCAGTGGATAAATCAACCAAATTTGGTCTAATCTGAACACAACTTGTATCACTCGGCGTTGGATAAGCCTTCACGGTAATAACTATTATCATTGTATCGCACGCACCATTTGAATAACAACGGCGGATACAAAGCGAATCCCGTCCAGCACGTACACCAATGAAACGGATGCAATCGGTTCTATCATCTATCTCATAACCCGCAAAACCTTGATAGTTGTTGCTGCAAATATTTGTCAAAATTGTTTTAGACGGCAACACATTTGATGTTAAACAAACTGTACCCGTTTGGGAAATATAAACGGTCCTTACTATACGACCATTTTGAGCTATCGGAGTCGGTGGATTACAACTCACCGTAACCGTTAACGAATCGTGGCAGCCGTTGACCGTATCTCTAAATTCTAAAATATGTGTACCCACGGGCAAACGAACATTCAATTGATTTGGCACATAGAACTTATTAGGTTCCATAGTCGCGATGACGCGTGACTCACGACTCCAAGTCATTGAACCATAAGTTTTTTTATCGTCGCCACCTGTCACACGATAAGATTGTGGATCAAGCCTCCAATTGCCTGTTGCATCCCAACGATTCATCGAATCCACAAGTACTGCAAGGTTTGGTATTTTCGCTGTGTATGAACGACCATTCACTTTCCAAGCATCCAACATCCAAGGACCTATTGGATAGAAACGAATCATTGAGAAATAAGAATATGAGAAAACCGTATCTATACTACAACCCTCAGGCTCAAAGCGGATTTGGCTACCATTATCCAAAATTTGATACCTTTCTAAGGCTGTGTAATCTAAATTAGTACATAAAGCAGCTTTTTCGTTGCAATCATTTACATATAAGATGCGGTCACCATTATAAACGGTCGTGCATGTATCGTAAGAATAGCATGTATTTCGAACAATAATATTTCTCAATGTATCGCTACAACCCAATGAATCACGGACAATAACGGTGTATCTACCTGAATCCAATTGCGTCCGATTTTGTACATTGTTCGCACCTGCCAAATCGAGCCAATCATAGGTGAACGGTGCTGTTCCGCCTACTGTTGTCACCACAATTTTGCCCCCCTCAGTACATGTCTTATTGGTCATTGCAAAATTCGCATCAAGTGTACACGGTGTTGTTGGACAATTGTCTTGAACAATAATATTTTGTACAACTGTATCACAAACTCTTGCATCAGTCACCGTCAAACGGTAGCTGCCTGCTGCCAAATTTGTGCGGTTTTGCGGTTGCGTTGT
>JAYTUQ010000205.1:0-6617 GCA_043744455.1 Saprospiraceae bacterium
GTGTCATTCGATCTGTCATTGATACCCTTCGCAAAAGAGGCGTAGAAGTACTCCCTTGCCTAAATTTAATCATTAAATTACAACCTGTGTAGTTACAAAAAAAGGAAGCGGTGTAGGAGTTCAACTCTTGCGCCGCTTTTTTGTTTTCCATATACCCCTCCCGATATTCTCGGGATGTTCCATCAGTATTTTTGCCACAAAAATTAATTTTAAGGACTAAAAGCCTAACCAAAACCACAATTATGTTTAAAAGTATTAATCCTTTCGACCAATCCGTTGTCGGTGAGTATGCCTGTTTGACGGATGCTGATGTACAGCAAAAATTAACGCTTTCAGAAACGGCGTTTCGGCATTGGCGCAATACGGCATTTGAGCATCGGGCAGCTTTAATGCATCGCGTTGCGGATATTTTGAAGCGAGACACCGAAATCTTTGCTCGTTTGATAACCGTAGAGATGGGTAAAGTCATCACAGAAGCCCGCTCGGAAGTCTCAAAATCTGCTGCACATACCGCCTATTTTGCCGACCATACTGAGGGGTTGCTGCGTGACCAAATCATCGCAACGGAAGCACACTGTAGCCTTGTTGCTTTTGACCCAATCGGCTGTGTTTTAGGTATTATGCCTTGGAATTTCCCGTTTTGGCAAGTCTTTAGGTATGCTGTGCCCACCGTTATGGCGGGTAATGTGACGATTTTGAAACATGCTCACAATGTATTTGGGTGTGCGGAAGCGATTGAAAAAGTTTTTCTTGAAGCGGGTTTTCCAAAAGGCGTGTTTCAATCGGTATTCATAGATACCGCCTCAATAGAAAGCATTATTGCAGCAGATATTGTACAAGGCGTGACACTAACAGGCAGTGAAATGGCGGGTTCGGCAGTCGCTGCATTGGCGGGTAAGCACATCAAAAAATCGGTTATGGAATTGGGTGGCTCTGATGCTTTTATTGTTTTGGCAGATGCCGATGTTGAAAAAGCAGCGCAAATTGCTACACAATCGCGCATGGCTAACGCAGGGCAAGCCTGTAATAATGCCAAACGTTTTATCGTCGTTGCCCCTGTATATGAATTATTTTTAGAAAAATTTCAAGAGAATATCAACCAAATACGCCAAGGCAATCCATTGGTCGAAACAAATACGATGGGTCCTTTGGCGCGTTTGGATTTGGCTGAAACTTTAGAAAAACAAGTGGGCAGTTCTTTGTCAAGCGGCGCAAAACTTGTCATGGGCAATGAACGCAACGATTGCTTCTATACGCCAACGTTACTGAGGGGGGTCAAACAGGGTATGAAAGCTTTCGATGAAGAGTTATTTGGTCCTGTTGCTGCGGTTATTTCAGCAAAAGATGAAGCAGAAGCTATTGCTTCAGCGAACAATCATCGCTATGGATTAGATGCTTCGATATGGACAAGCGACCTTGAAAGGGCGTACAGGTTGGCGCGGCAATTGGATGTGGGCAATGTGTTTGTCAATTCATTGGTGCATTCCGATTCGCGTTTGCCATTTGGTGGCGTAAAAAAATCAGGTTATGGACGAGAGTTGTCGGAAGTGGGACTGAAAGAATGGGTGAATGTGAAGACGATTTTGATGGAAAAATGATTTGTTTTTGACCACTGATGGGACTGATAAGAGTGATTTGCGCTGATTTTCTTATGATACAAAAAAAAATCGGCGTAAATCACTTCTATCAGTCCCATCAGTAGTCAAAAAACCACTACCAGAATGATGTATAAAGAGCCACCAAAATGCCCAAAACGAGTAACGCGCCAACAGCAAAACCATTGGATACCTTGAACATCGAAGTATCAATTTCTAAACCTTTGTTTGTTTCTTTTGAAGATGCATCAGCAAGGGTAAGAACAATCATCCCCAAGACTATAATGATGAAAACGAAACCCATGCGGTCGAGAAATGGAATCGCATATTTACCAAAATAGGGGGAGGAAGCATCTGTATCAATAACCGAAAAACCCATTGGGTTAAGGAAGGACAAGTCCATCATGCCAGGTAAAAACTTGAAGAAAATAGACAACAAAAAGCCACCTACAATCGCAAACATCGCCGCGTTTGACGTGGTGCGTTTCCAGAAAAACCCGAAAATAAACATCGCAAACACACCCGGCGAGACAAAGCCCGTGTATTCTTGAATAAACTCGAAACCGCCTTTTTTGTCAATACCCATAAATGGCGCGATGATGATACCGATAATCATGGCTGTCCAAATCGCATAACGACCTACGCGAACCAATTGGCGTTCCGATGCACCTTTATTGATATGGTTTTTGTAAATATCAAGCGTGAATATCGTAGAAATAGAATTAATTTTACCTGCCAACGAAGCGACAATTGCTGCCGTCAAAGCCGCAAACGCTAAGCCTTTAAGACCGGGCGCTAATAGGTTTAGGAGAACAGGATAGGCGTTGTCTTGAGACAATGTGCCATCTTTTCCAAGCATTTCTGTTTGAAAATCACCACTTTGATGCAAAACATAGGCTGCAATGCCGGGTAATACAACAATAACAGGCATCAATAATTTCAAAAAGGCAGCAAATAAAATACCGTTACGTGCTGTTGGCAAATCTGCACCAAGCGCACGTTGTGTGATATACTGATTGCAACCCCAATAGTTCAAATTCGTAATCCACATACCCCCAATAAGCACTGTTAAGCCTGGTAATGACATGAAATGATTGTCTGATTTATCAAAAATCATGTGAAAATGGCCAGGCGTTTTTTCCATCATAATGCTTAAACCATTGAAAACGCCTGTTGTACCGAATTTCGTTGACACCATATTGATAGCCAAATACGTTGTTGCCAAACCGCCCAGAATCAAGAAGAAAACCTGAATAACATCGGTGTAACCAATCACCTTCATACCGCCCAATGTGATGACAACCGCAAAAATAGAAAGCCCAATCATACATACCGTGAAGTTAATGCCCGAAATAGTGGTCACCGCTAAAGCACCGAGATACAAAATAGATGTCAAATTGACCACAACATACAGTAATAACCAGAAAACAGCCATAATCATCGCCACGCGGTCATTATACCGTTGCTTCAAAAACTGTGGCATCGTGAAAATGTGGTTTTTTAGATAAATCGGCATGAAAAAAACCGCCACAATTAAAAGTGTTGCCGCCGCCATCCATTCGTAAGTTGAAATTGCCAAACCGAGGATAAATCCATTGCCCGACATCCCAATCATTTGCTCCGCAGAAATATTAGAAGCGATGAGTGAGGCACCAATCGCCCACCAAGTGAGTGAGCCTTCGGCGAGAAAATAATCAGCAGATGATGTTTCTGCTTTCTTTTTTTTGTTGTAAATCCAAAAGCCGTATCCTGCGACCATGATAAAATAGAATAGGAAAACAGCATAATCCAATAACTGGAGTGTAGATGATTGCATTTCGTCTTGTCGTTTCTTTTGTTGAGAAAAAATTGATTTCAAAAATTAAAGATGTAAATATGATATTTAGATTTTAGATTTCTAAAAATAAGTATTAAATATTTTATTCTAAATTTGTGCGCGTTCAACAAATTCCATTTCGTACCCCTCAGTATTTAACAGAATTTAGCAAAATGAAAATCAACTTTTTAGAACAATATCAACTGCAAACAAAATGCTTGATAGCCTTAGATTCCATCATTTTTGGCTTTGATGGCACGGATTTGAAGCTGCTGCTTGTCAAACGCGGCATCGAAACGGAACACGATACATGGTCCCTCATGGGCGGGTGGTTGGGTACCGACGAAACGCTACAACAAGCTGCCCAACGCATCGTCCATCAACTTACAGGATTAGACGACGTGTATCTGGAACAGTTGGGTGCTTTTGGCGACCCGATGCGCGACCCTGTCGAACGCACTGTCTCCATCGCTTATTTCGCCTTGATTAATGTGCCAAGCTACGAAGACAAAATCAATCATGCCTACGATGCGGCATGGTTTCCCGTCCGTGACCTACCCGAACTCCTTTTTGACCATTTGGAGATGGTCGAAGCAGCGAAAGAATGCTTGAAATACAAAGCCGCCTTTCACCCCATCGGTTTTGAGTTGCTGCCCGAAAAATTCACCTTGCCGCAATTGCAAAACCTTTACGAAGCTATTTTCGGGATACAGATTGACAAGCGAAATTTTAGCCGCAAAATTCTTTCAACCAATCTTTTGATTAAATTGAAGGAGAAACAGAAAGGCTTTTCTAAAAAAGGCGCGTTTTTATACCAATTAGATGCCGAACGCTACAAGCAGGATTTTAACGCTTTTCTCAATTTTATCCCGAATCCTGATATGTGATGTCAAGGAAACCACATGTCACTTCAAAAATAGCATTTGAAAAAAAAATAAGACCATTTGCTTTTGCATTTACGCCATTAATCTACACCAAAAAGGCGGTACAAAAGTAAAATTCGGTAAGTATTTAGCAGAAGAGTTTATAAAATTTACCGCCCTCACAAAAGAAACCGCTGTCGCAGAGACTTGATTAATTTTAATCACAACACCAGCACCGCCGTTCGTTTGTTTGTATGTTGGTGGGTGGTTTGGGAAGAAGTGCGCCGAGCGGGGTAATGCAGCCCGTCAAATTTATCAAAATTATCCAGAAATATTAAAAGCGTTAGGTTTATAATATGAAAATTAAAAGAAGAATTTCCGTTAATTTAAATCAAAACCAAGTTGAATACTTGAACACATTTAACATAGAGGCAAATGCAGGATTATCTACATTCTACATCAATGACCAATTTATCTATGAAAGAGTTAAAGCTAAATTACAAGAATGGTTTGCAGTAGAATTGATAGAAACAAAATTCACAAAAGATGAAATGGAGTCGGCTTCTAATTATGCAATAAATGCCTTATGGCATAATGATTATCCTCAACCAGAATCTACATATATTGAAGAGACTTATAACACTGATAATTTTTGTGAGAAATGTGGAATTGGACTAAAACAAAAAGATATTTTTAAAATAAGAAAAGAAGTAAATTGGCGTAATGAAAAAATTATGCATTTAAATTGGGTGTTTGATGAGTTTTTTGTTCCAATTCATATATACAATAGTATTTTCAAATCTTTTGGGATAGAAAAAAAAGAGGTTTTTATTGTAAAAGAGAATAAAATATCAAAAGAAATATGTCAGCTTATTATATCTCAAACTGATAGAGATTTAGAAATGTCACCTAGTATAAAATTTAACAAATGCTCATGTGGAAGAAAAAAATACTTTCGTATAGTTGATAATTTTTTCCCAAGTTACTCTAAGAAATATGAATATCCTATTTTTAAAACAAAAGAATATTTTGGTAGTGGACATTATGCCTATAATCAAATTATTATATCTAAAAATTTATATAACCTATTGAAGGAAAATAATATTAAATTGTTATACACGCCGCTAGCGCATAGCCTCGCTTAATTTCACACATAAAGTCCAAACAACTTATGAGATACCGCGCTGATATCGATTTTTAATCGACCGCCCCCTATCTTGTGGGTCTCTAACCCGCGAAGTATAGCTTTATACTGAGGGGTGTATTTTTTTAGATAAACAAAAAAGTTGAAAGTCATGAGCAACAGATGACTGGGGTTAGTGACGCCGCTGAATAGTGGATGGTCGATTAAAAATAGACACCAGCGTCGCCGTTCGTTTGTTTGGGTATTGGTGGGTGGTTTGGGAAGAAGTGTGCCGAGCGGGGAGTACGACCCCTGTAAAGCAGATAAAATAATGGAAACTAAATATAAAGAACTCAATTTGTATCGTCGAGAATACCCTAAGGATTCAACTATTAAAACAATCATGGAAAAAAATAATTAAATGAAAAAATATATAATTGTTGCATTAATTCTTGCTAGTTTTTTAATAGGTATGGCATTTCATAAATTTTTTGTGAATAGAAATGTAAAATATCTTATACTAAAAAATGACTCTGAAATAAGAGGCTTTGGTATTTTAAAAAAAGGAACTAAACTAAAAATTGACAAAGGAATGCCAGAAGGCTTTACTCGATATATTTTATATTTAAATGGAGGAGGCGATATAAAAGGCACAGTTGAAGAATCTAAACATGACTTTGAAATTAATCCTTATTGGCTTCATGCTAAAATAGATAGTTTATGAATACCTGTTGGTGCAGGTAGTACTGCTGGCGCGGGTGACCGCTGGCGCATGGTATTCATTTTACCCACCAAGACCAAAACAAACGCACGGCGCTGGTGCCGATTTTTAATCGACCACCCACTATCTTGCACCGTCTTTGACCCGCAAAATATAGCTTTATACTGAGGGGTATATTTTTTTAGATAAAACAAAAAAGTTGAAAGTCATGAACAACAGATTAATCGGGTCAAAGACTCCGCTGAATAGTGTGTGGTCGATTAAAAATAGACACCAGCACCGCCGTTCGTTTGTTTGGGTGTTGGTGGGTGGTTTGGGAAGAAGTGTGTCGAGCGGTACTACACCTAAGTTGATATTAGTTAACTTTAGTAGTAAAAGTTCAATTATAATGTATAAATTATCGAGAGCATGAAAATATTTTTTTTAATTGTACATTTATCGTTATTTCCCTTTATTGGATATGGGCAAAAACTCCCAGAATACCACAGGAATGTTGTTA
>JAYTUQ010000206.1:0-1724 GCA_043744455.1 Saprospiraceae bacterium
TGGAAAAGGCAAGTTGATATTATTAGCTGTGGTATATGCAAAACCAATAGTGGCAGCTACCAAATATCAGTTACGCAACAAAGCCTCACCATAAAAAAATTCACAACAAACCATGCCTATAAACCAACAAAAAAACTAATGAACAAAGTTACCATACAGCATATCACGATGGGTAGGGGAAGGTTTGCCCTGCAACAAAAAAGGAAAAAAAGAAAACTGCAAGCAACCTACTACAACAGTCATAAGCCGTCTTGCAAATCAATTCACCATCGCTACTAATCCACTAGATAATAATAGGGCAAAAACCTAAGTGGCGTCGGTCAACAAACAATAACCAAAAGCCCCAATGATCTAATGGCAATGGGGCTTTGTTTTAGGGGCTTTCGGCTATTGTTCTTAATGTTGGGCGAAGTTTATTATTTCCATTGAATTTACTTTTTCCCTTTTTTTGCTTCTTTTATAATTTTCTTTTCATCGTTATCAAGTTTCCTTTGAACTTTTTTAACATCTTCAAGTACTAGTAAATGTTCAGGTATAACACCACGTTCTTTCAGCATTTTTCTAACAGCAATATTATTATCAATGTGTTCCTTAGAAATCTGATTTTCGCCTTTTAGATTTTTATCTACAACATTATGACTTGTCAATTCTGTTGCAAAATCTTTTGCCTTTATAGTTAATGTAGGTAAAAAGTCTGCGAGTGGTCTGTTGTCTGGAATTTGAAGCTTCCGTTTCATATCATTCGTAGAAAATCCTCCAAATAAAGCTTGATCGCCTTTTGAACGAATAGTAGCAAAACCTTTATCATCTACCCCACGTTCATAAATAATTCCTGAAAGTTTCTTTTCAGATTTGGATAATTTTTCTCTTGCGGTTACTCTTGCTACATCCAAAAGTCTTTGTTCAATAATCTCTTGTTTCCTTGTCTGAACAGCAAAATATGTTTGTGCGAAAGCAACCTCATTTTTTGATGAATCTCCATTTTGAGCAATCAAATAACAAGCATATCTTGTTAATGCAATATCTTCTATTTGTCTCTCTGACCCACTACCTATTTGAACCATTTTCCCGACATCGGCAAAATGGTCAGAGAGTAAGCTGCCAGAATTTTCACATGCCTTTTTAGCCTTTTCTATCACTTTTAAAAAATTGTCCCATTTGGTATAACTCAGGATTTCTTGAAGTTCCCTGGCACTCCAGCATTCTAAGTTTTTATAGATATAACAAGCGCTTTCAAAGCGTTCAAAAAGTCGAGTAATAAATTCCTGTTTCATTGTATAAAGTTACAAAACTTCAGCCATTTTGGAAGTTGTGAAAAATTTCGCACAATCGAGGCACGCAAGGGAATTTCACCCCTGCGTTCTCACAGCACTGTGCATGAGACTTCTCACCTCAGACAGCTCTTCTTGTTTCATCGCGAATGTAGTACTATACTACGAATGTACCATTGTCCAGTGTGGAAAAAGCATGGGGGATGCTTTGTTAAGTAGGATGCTGTTTAGGTGTTTGCACTCCGAACCGAATAGCCGTTTGCGAGAGACCATGTGGAGAAAGAATATATTCTGTCGCTTGCTTGGCCACTACAGACTCGATTAGCTAAAACCCAAATTACTAAAGCTTGGTTAGAATTCCTACAGCTGATGGGCGATATTCGTCAGCCCAACTTTTGCCACGCCGATGTTAGCTGTGGTTTTACTCTTAGACTCTATTTTTCAGATCCATTT
>JAYTUQ010000207.1:0-6575 GCA_043744455.1 Saprospiraceae bacterium
AAAATAATCCCTTTAACATTGTTATAAATATGGATTTGGAGGTAATGCGTAACACTTATATCCTTGAGCTTTTAAATCTATTATAGTAACTTCCGAAGGTACTTCTTTGAAAGCTAAGTATTTAAGGTTTAATCTCATTGCTTCACGCTCCGAAAGTTTAATAACTAATTAAAGCAATCGTTTTACAATATTACTTTTACAGATATCGAACCAACACACGCAGAATTTTTAAATGCCATTCAACGGCATTTGATACCAATAGAAACAATGCGAAACGAAATTATGCACACACGTAAACCTAGCATTGAGAATGAGCAAAAGTACGACCAAGCAAAGCGAGAATTATCTAATGTAATAACCGAATTTTGGACACAAGAACGAGTAAAAATACCAAATATCGAAATAGTAAAAGTTTACTTACTTGATACTATATTCGATAGATTGACTTTTGATTTTGAAAACAGTGAGGTGAATTTTATCAATTACGACTTTGAGCAAAAAGATGAAATGTGGACAGACGAGTTTAAAGAATATGTGATTGCTTATATTTTTGATACTATACAAAACACATACAGTATTTCAATAGACAAAAATTTATTGGAGCGTGAGATTGAATATAGGCTTTTTAATAAAATTGAATCTTTATAATACAATCATCACCGAACATTGGCTGACAAACGGTCTTACTTAATTTTATCACTAACCGCTAAATAATGCACAACGGCGCTGGTGTCGGTTTTTACTTTGCTGAGAAATATTTGATTGTCAAGGTTTTTGATAAGTTCTGTAATTTTGGGTGATAAAGCTGTATCGTTCAAAGCATACCAAATCAAAATATGGGTGTCAATTAAGTATTTCATAGCATGTAGTCTTTAAATTCTTCTAATGGTTCATTAAAATCGGGCGAAATAGACTTAAAAAAGTGTTTGCCAAAACCTGGTTGGCGGATAAAAGGAAACGGATTTTCAGGTATTGTTTTTTCTTTGGCAATGTGCGTTTTCATCCATTCCCAAGTTGACTGCGTTAAAGATTCATCATTAAGTGATAAAATCCAGTGAATCATGTCAGATTTAAGTGTATCCATTTTATAAAATTATTTGAAGACAAAGTAAGCTAAAAGATGTCGAAAAAGCAAGTAGTTTGGGAAGAGATGTCCCGAGTGGGTCTTTAATCCGCGAAATATAGCTTTATACTGAGGGGGTATCTTTTAGAAAAAAATGTTCAACCAATCGTGTTTTCTTGGATTGAATAAAGGTACGAGGTCATCATAATGGTTTAAAAAAGTTACAAGGTCTGAACCTTTGAGTTGATTACAATGAGGGCAAGTGTAAGCAAGATTGGCGATTTCGTTGCCGCCACCAACCAAAGCATTAAAAAATCACCTACTTTTTCAAAGGCATCCAAGCAGGTGTTGCTTCTTCATATTGATTGTCGGTCAGCATCCGCTTATCCGAACCATCCGCCCGCATGACACAAATTTCACCCTGCGGTTGCGGATTAACAGGATGTAATGCGGCTTCGTCTTTAAACCCACCCATGCCGCTCGCATAGGCAATCCATTGACCGTCAGGTGACCAAATACTGTGGGCATCGTTGCCTGGGTCAGTCGTTAGTCTTTTTAAATCGCTGCCATCGAGTTTGATGCTATAAATATCATAATTGCCGTCTTTAAAACTTGTGAAAGCTATCCTTTCACCATTGGGTGACCAAGTTGGAAAATTATCATGGCTGTTGGTCGTGAGGTTTGTTACCGCTCCTGTTTCTACATCCACAATAAAAAGCCCTTTGACATTGTTGGTTGAGCCTCGATAAACAATTCTTTTACCATCAGGCGACCAAGAAGGAAAGCCATAATTGCCCTTGCCATCTGTAAGAATTTTTAAATGACTGCCATCTTTATCTATAATGGCAATATCTGCAATGGAAGCACCCAAAAGGTTTTGAAAAAAACTGCCATAGCCAAAGGCGATTTTATCACCTTTTGGTGAAAACATGGGTGCTAATACACTTTTTACGGAATCGCCAAATAGTATAAAACGATGTGTGCCGTCAATAGCCATCTGCATTATTTTATTGTGCAAGATGCCTGCACTTTTATCGTTACAAATAAGTTGTGTACCATCACTTGAAAATGAAGGGAATATACCTGTGCGAATTAACTGAAACTGTTTATCTCGGCTATACAATTTCTTAAAAGGCGGTCTTTGGAGGTTGACTTCACGGTGAAAAAGCAGTTTGCTGCCATTTGGTGACCAAAAAGGGTTACCAAACTCTCCTTTCGCACCTGCATGACCTTTTGTGAATTGGATGCCGCCATTTTCTCCTGAAGTTTTGTAACCGATACGCCCGTCAGCAAGCCACTTAGGACAATTTTTGCCTGTCGAATCTTTAAGAAGAACCTGTTTCGTATTGTCAGAAAGATTAAGGATAGAGAGTTGTGTCGTATCTTTTCTTGTAATCGGAAATGTCCTATTAAAGACTTGATCTAAAGTTGCTTCATAAAAAACCAACTGTTTGCCATCGGGTGACCAGCAAGGACTTCCAGCAAAAGCATCCGTATTTGTTCTCCGCATCAAATCACTACCGTCACTCCGCATTGTATAAATTTCAGTAGAATGAACTATTGTAAAACCGATTCTCCTTTTTTTTGAATCACGGTCAGTAGAAAAAGCAATCCATTGTCCATCAGGTGACCAAGCTGGGCGAAAATCACCTGATGGATGATTGGTAATATTCATTATTTTCTTTGTCGCTATGTCCAAGGTATAAATATCCGCTTGTCCGTTTCTGGTAGAAACAAAGGCTATTTTCTTACCATCGGGCGAAAAAACGGCTTGGTCATCAAATGCTGTATCATTGGTGAGTTGTTCTAATGCCGTTCCATCAACACGCGCCCGATAAATATCAGCCGAACCATTTCTGTCAGATGTAAAAACAATCCATGCGCCATCGGCTGAAAAGGAAGCATTGTAATCAAGTGCATGGTTGACAAACAAAGGTTTTGCATTATTCCCATCTGAATCTGCTATAAAAATATCGGTATCAACAGGTCCGAAATTGGCAAAAGCAAGTTGATAGGTTGGTTTAGACTCGAATTGAAATGATGCAAAAAGTAGTACGGTAAGTATGATTAGTAAAAAGTATTGTTTCATTGTTATTTAGTTTTATGATATTAACAATCAATGAGTTGCCAAATAAACCCCCTCAGTATTTTTAACTTTATCCGTCGTTTTCGGGTTTATCCAACGTCGTGCAGGAACTTCCAAAAACCGATAGCTCAAATAAGAAACAAACAACGTGAGCGCAACGAATCCTATACAAATCAACCAAGCTGTTATCAAAACAGATTTCATTTGATTGTTTGATTGTTTTTATTGAATTAAGAAATTATTGAAATACAGAGAGGGTAACGATTCTTGGTTTTTTAAAAGTTACCCCCTCAGTATTTTTCACTCTTTCGGCATCCCCTTAACAGGGTTCGTCTCTTGCGCCGCCGCATCAATATTAGTAAATTGAGCGGATGCAATAAGCCATTTACCCTCTTTTTTGCTAAAGACCATAAGTGCCAAAGCATCGCCTTCAGGGATTTTCTGATTGTTGGGTCTGGTATATTCTGAAAGATGAACAACAATATGTACGACCGCAGCATCCGCACTTGTAAATCGTATGATTGTCTTCTCTTTCGTCATAGTTGTGTTTTTCAAAAAGGTTTTATGATAAGCATCAAGGGCATAAATCACTTCTTTTCGGTTTGCCCACAACATGCCGACAGGGTTTGCCCAATCACAATCTTCTGTGATGTAGTTTTTCATATCCGAAAAGTCGTGGTTGTTCCAACTTTTGATGAAAGCGTCTGCCCCTGCTTGGATTTGTTTTTCATCATTGGCTTTGTCAGTGGCGGCATTGGGTGAATACGAATGCACGGAAGAAGAAACAAGTTTCCAAGCCCCATTTACTTTTTCTAAACCCCGCATTTCATGCGAAAAAGTAGCACTACCGCTTTTTGAGGTCACTTTTTGGTCAAAACTTGCCCAAGCAGCGTTAGCACCACTGCGAATGACGAAATTCGTCATTTCAAAGGCGGCATTATCCGCTTTAGGAATTGTGCCGCTTTCGACAGCCGCTTTCAAATCCGCACCTTTAAGAAAGATTGCCTCTTGCGAAGGGGTCGAATAAACCATGCGGGTGTTATCATCTATTTTCCAATAGCTTAATAACCCATTTCTATCGGTGTTTTCGTGAAAGTTTTTGGTTTCTGTTTGAATGACGTTTTTAATGGCGACTTCATCAGCAGATACTTTTGTTCCTTCGCTGTGTTGCCCCGAAACCATTATCCATTTTCCTTTTTGGTTAGAAAAAACGTAAGTAAACAGTTCTTTGTAAGCCGTAACTCTGCCGTCTTTTTTATACTTATGGCTGTGTACCCATAAGCCCGTTGCAATGCCTGTTGTGCCGTATTGCCGCACTTTGACATCTGAAAATACGGAAGTTTCGGTTGTCGCACTTTCGATTAAGGCTGTGATACCTTTATAATCAAAAACATTTCCGCTTGTGCCAACAAGCATATAGCCGAGGTCTGTTTCTGTTTTAAGAAACTGCATAGGGTCTTTGCCATAACGTACCATCATGTCATTAAAGACCTTTTCAGTGAATGCACTTTGTGCGAAAGAGAGTAAGGTAAGAGCCGTAAAGAGGCATAGAAGTGTTGCTTTTTTCATTTGTTTTAAAATTTTATGATAAAATAGGATGAAAAATATGGAGGAACGACATCCCGATACAAGCGGGACTGAGGGGTATTGCAAAAAAATGCTAATTTATTTAAAGATAAATACTTATGAAATCCCCAATATTGGGGATATTCAAAAATGAAGAAAAAACCCGTTCCGCTTTGTGCGGAACGAACGCTCAAACAAACTCTTTAGAATCTGCTATAACTACCTGCTTTCTTTAAAACACGCATCCAAGATACCTCTTTTTTATAAAACAATCTACTCTTTCACAAAAAGATGCGTCACATTGTTTTGCCCCGAAACGATGTGAATGGTGTACATACCGCGACTCAATTGGCTGATATCTATCGCATTATCTTTCACTTGGGTATTCAACACCAAACCACCTGCGACATTATAAATCGTCACTTTCGACATCTCTGTTAAGCCTTCAATATTCAAGGCATCGTGGGCGGGATTGGGGTAAATGCGCCAATCATTTGTAGTTGTCGCAGACCAAGAAGCCGTCATGCGTGACATTGGAATAGGCAAGCAGGCACCTTCGCCATTATTCCAGTAATTTACCCAACTTTGGGTTGCAAGATTGGGGTTGTTGGACACGTCACCGCCAAAGGCGCCTATTAAAGGGCAGTTTGTTTTAATCTCTTTGGGAATACAGCCGCTCAGTTGATTGTCATTTAGTAAAAGGGTTTGCAAGTTGGGCAAATTAAAATTGGGTATTTGACCACTCAATTGATTTGAAGTGAGACTAATGAATTCCAACTTTGATAACTTGAAATTAGGTATCGTGCCGCTCAATTGATTGTAATCGAGTTGAAGGATTTTCAAGTTGGGTAACTCGAAATTGGGTATTGTGCCACTTAATTGGGTGAAAAAGAAAAAGAGACCTTCCAACTTTTTCAACTTAAAATTGGGTATCGTGCCAGTCAATGGATTGAAAGAGAGATCGAGATATTTCAATTTGGGCAAATCAAAATTGGGTATCGTACCACTTAATTGATTACCTGAGAGAACAAGAGATTGCAACTTGGGTAATAAATTGAAATTGGGTATTGTTCCAGTTAATTGATTATTCCACAAATAAAGAGTTTGCAACTTGGGTAATGAATTAAAATTAGGTATTGTGCCAGTCAATTGATTATCTGATAAAAAGAGCGTTTGCAACTCGGGTAATAAATTGAAATTGGGTATCGTACCGCTTAGACTAAGATTGACAGCAAGATCAAGGACTTGCAACTTGGGCAAATCAAAATTGGGTATCGTGCCACTTAAATTGTAGTTGAAATTAATATAAAGAGTTTCCAATTTAGTTAAATTCAATTCTGGTATCGTACCGATTAAATTATTTGATGAGACGTCAATAAGTGTCACTCTGCCATCTGTCAAAAAGACACCAGACCAAGTCGTCATTGGGCTTGTCAAAATCCACTTACGTGTCCAGTTTGCTCCACCTGTTGCATTATACAACTTCACCAATTCAAGCGAATCATTACACCGACAATTCGTACAGGTGCATTGTGTGACCCCCTCAGTATAAAAGCCTAAAATGAGGATTAGAATGAGCGATAATTGCCCGATGGTGTTTCTAATTGCGCTTTTAAGCGATGCCTTTAAACCATGCTTTTCATAGAAATTTTTCATTTTGATTTAGATTTAAATTGTTTTCAAAAAGGGTTTGTAATATGAAAGTTGTTCAAACATTAAGCGATATACTCAAAAGAAAATGGTTTGCCTAAGTACACATGGCACGCTGTACGATTCCGATTTTCGGAACTCACTTTGTTCGCTCGTTTCGCCAGAAGATTTTTATGATACAAGCGAGGGCGACCGCAAGGGTCGCCCCTA
>JAYTUQ010000208.1:0-64065 GCA_043744455.1 Saprospiraceae bacterium
AACTTAGACCCCAATAGTTTTTTTCTGTCTCATTCTTTATTCAACAATTTTTAAACCATAGTAGTTTTATTCCTAATTTAACAAAGTCAAGTTAAATTAATTTAATACAAATTTAATATGCGTATATTTTTAATTTTATATCAAATGTTCCAACCTTTATAACATATGTTCCAATTATAAATTTTGTTCTCTAAATGCGATTGGACACACCCCAAACAACTTCTTAAACTTCGCAGTAAAATAGCTTTGGTTGTTAAAACCCACTTCTAAACAGATATACAATACGCTCCACTCTTGGTTTTCCAACAGCATAATAGAGGCTCTTTGTAATCGAATAAATCGGATATATTCTGTTGCCGACATACCCACAGTTTTGTGCAATTTGCGATGTAGGTCGGTGCGGCTCATTCCGACAAGGCGCGTCATTTTTTTAATTGTTAGGCTACTATCAGATAGATTTTTTTCTATTTCAGAGTTCACTATTACAAGAAACAGAGGTTGCTTTGGAGACATAGGGAGGAGAGCTTCCATTGGTTGAAGTTTTAGATTAAAAAATAATAAAGTTTAAATAATTGCTCAATTAGTGCATATGAATTGGGGATAAAGTTAAAGTGTTAACGAATTTAATGTTTGCACATATGTTGCAAAGGTTTGTACGTATGTTGCAAAATGCTTTTTTGAAGAAAATTTATAGGTTAAATCTTGATATAAGGGTTAATAAAATATGCTAATAATGCTATATTTTTCAAAAAACCTAAATAAGATGCTCACTTCATCAAACTCACATCCCCCGAAAACAACCCCGTCGTCCCATTCCCATATTGAATCTCAATAACATAGACATACACACCCATTGGCAGGGCTTTGCCTTGATACAAGCCATTCCAACCTTGCGCCGTGCTGCCCAAAGCGGCATCGTCAACGCTGTAAACAAGATTGCCCCACCGATTGAAGATGCGCATGGACTTGATGCCTGTCGCACAGTCAGAACCGTAAGCCGTAAAGACATCATTGAGGTTGTCTCCGTTGGGACTGAATGCATTGGGGATATAGACTTTGGTGCAAGGTATGACCCGCACATAGAGGCTGTCGGAAGCTATGCAGCCGCTTTGTTTGTCTTGAACAACAAGATGATAGCGGTTTTTACTGAGGGGTGTCAATGTCGGCGTGGCGCAATTCGTACAACTCAAACCTGTGGGCGGCGACCATGTCCACGTCAAGGCATTGGTGGTATTGACGATGGGTTTGAGGGTGATGCTGTCGCCATTTTGCATCGTCAAATTGTCCACAAGGTTAATGGTCAAATCTATGATGTTGAGGTTTGTTGTAATGATGCTGTCGCAACTGTTTTTCATCACAATAGTATCTATATAACGATTCGCTTGACTGTATACTTTATTGTTAAACCGCAACACTTGACCTTTGCACAAGGTGATGTTCTGAGTGCGCGTCGGCAACGGAAGAACTGTCAAATTGATATGGTAAATCGTATCGCAGCGAAAAGGTCGTGGAATCGTGTCGCTATAACTTCCCGATTTCGTATAGGTTTTGTTGTTAATCACCAATGTCTGATTGGCGCAAATAGTGGTGTCAATATTATCCGTCCATTTGACAAAGATTTCTAAGTCTGTGATGACAATGCTGTCACAGCGATACCCCCTCAGTACATTGCGATAAATGCCCGTTTTGTTATAAATACTGTCGCCGATAGGGTAGAAGTCCGTGTGGCACATATAAACTTTTTGCGTGCGGATATTTTGAGGACGTATGACTAAATTCAATTGAACGGTGCTGTCGCAACCTTTATGCGTCAACAACTTGATGGTGTAATTGCCCGTCTGTTTATAAAAACTTTGACCGACACGCAGACTATCGCCAAAACAAACCGTATCTGTGCGGTTGATACTATAAATCGGATAAAAACTCAAATATAATGTTACAACGCTGTCACCACCGCCGACCGCCGTAAAACAGTTTTTATAGACCCCCTCAGTAGTTAGCGACTTTCCACCGAAACTGTAAGTGCTGCCTCGGCAAATCGTATCGTATTTTGATACCTCATAAGCAGATGTGCGCAGGCTTAGGTTCATCGTGACGATACTGTCGCAGTCTTGCGCATTTTTTAAAGTCTTCGTATATGTTCCCGCAGTTGTAATAACCTTGTTATTGAAGAGAATAGAATCGCCTTTGCACATGGTGGTAGTTAAGGTCGTGCGGGATTTTGGCATAACATTGACGATAATGGTATCGTGCGAAGGCGTTACAGGTGTGAAAGTGATGTCATCGAGCGCAAAATCATTGCCTGCTGGATTGGTGTTTTGATTTAAGAGGCAAATCTTAGCGGTTGTATTGTTGCCAGAATTCCAAATTTCATAAAATTGATTCCATTGGCAGTTGACTGTCGTGACGTTGATGATATTACCCAAATTAACACCGTTGATACCAAATTGTAAACGCGGCGGTGCGCCACAAGTACAGATATTCACGACCCAAGCCGAAAACGCATAATCGGTATTCGGCAAAACGGACACCTCTTGACAATACACATTCTGATTGCTGATAAAGCCACCGTCAATGAGCATCATATACCCCGAACCAGTCGTATGATCCACGCAAGGACTAAATCCCGTCCACCACGATTGCGGACCTCGATCGGTAACAAGATAGCGACCATAGCCGCCTTGTGTGGAGGACACATACTCACTCGTAAAGCCTGTATTTCCTTGATTGAAATTGGCATTGTTAAGAATATTTTGTTGCAAAGTGTAAACAGTGCTGATGTAAGTGGTTGTCTGCGTAGGTTTTGCAAAAGGGTTGCGGATTTTGGCATTGCTCAAACTTGCTGACGGTGTCCATGAATAATCCAAACCTACTACAGCCGTCGTCAGTTGTATGGAGTCTCCTTCACAGATTGTGCGGGTATTTTGTGCTTTTAGGATGTTGCAAGTGAAAATAGTAACACAGATGAAGGTGTAGTAGGATTTCATTAATGTTTGTTGTTGGGTTGGTTTAGTAACACATAAAAAATAACTTACAACATGGTCAATTTAACACATAGTCATATAGAACACATAGCTATTTGATTGTCAAGCCTTTATAAAGCTATGTGCGCTCTATGGCTATGTGTTAAATTGACCATGTTGTAAGTTACGCATTACTTAGTTAAAGTAAATGATATTGCGCGCAGTCCATTACTTCATTAACTCAATCACTTGAATCGAATGGGCAGGAATACTTAGGTTTTTAAAATCCGCCATAACGCCCTCCGTCAATACATTTTTACCTTTTGTAAAAGTTCTCAAATTATCGGAAAAACGGGGCGTTGTCAGTGTCTGTTCTTTATCACTTTGGCTCATAATAACCATCACGGAACCTTCTTGATTGTGTCTAAAATAGACATAAATACCATTTACAGGTAGGTATTGCGTCAATTTTCCTGTTTGCAAAGGTGTTGAAGTTTTGCGGTATTGTGCGAGTTTTTTGACAAAATCAAAAGCCTCGTTTTCTTGGGACGTTCTGTCTTTTGCTAAAAACTTATTGTTTGTATCTTCTTTCCAACCACCGGGGAAATCACGCCGCACTTCTGCGTCAGATGGGTCTTTATAATTTTTCATCAATATTTCGGTACCATAATATAAAGACGGTGTGCCGCGCGTCGTCAACAAGAATCCGATGCCTTGTTTATACCGATTCATATCCTCCTTTATCATCGAAAAAAAGCGATTTTCATCGTGGTTGTCCAAAAAAATCATATTCAAAAACGCGTCTTCATAAACCATATCTTCTGCCAAAGTGCTGTACAAACGATTGAAACCTTTACCCCAATCGAACCCCTCAGTAAGTGCGGGCGCCATGTCATGAAAAAGCACAAAATCATTGGGCGAAGGCAGATTGCTTTTGAAAGGCACATAGAAATTATTGCGCGTATAATAGGCTTGACTGACGACACTATGCACAGAATTTTCGCCCGTAATAAACATCTTTGGATATTCATCTAACAAGGCTTTGTTGCAACGATTCATAAAGTCCAAATCATTGTATTGATATGTGTCGATGCGCCAACCATCAACACCAAAATACTCAACCGTCCACAAAGCATGTTGAATTAAGTAATTGGCTACAAAGGGATTATGTTGATTGAGGTCGGGCAAAAAAGGGACAAACCAACCATTTTGTTGCACCTTAAAATCACTTGGATTGCCATGGACAAAATCCACAACAGGCTCGTCGCGGTACGATGTATTGGTATAGGTATCCCATTGATGCAGCCAATCTTTCATCGGTATATCCTTCAAAATCCAATGATTGATGCCGACATGATTATACACAGCATCTTGAATCACTTTTAAGCCGTTGGCATGAGCCGATTCGACCATTTTTTTATAAGCGGCATTGCCACCTAAACGACGGTCAACATTGTAATGATCCGTAAAACCATAACCATGATAGGCAGAACGCATCGCACCGCCTTCATTCGTCTGTGGCTGATTGTTCTCGACGACAGGATTCAGCCACAACGTCGTCACGCCCAAATCTCGCAAATAATCCAAATGATTGGTGATGCCTTGCAAATCGCCCCCATGACGCAAAAATGGATTGTTGCGGTCAGATTGGTTGTCCGCCATATCCGCAAATTTATCATTGGTGGTGTCACTGTTTGAAAAGCGGTCGGGCAGGATGAGATAGATAAAATCCTTTGAATTGATTTCCTGCGGCTTTTGGTCGCGTACTTTTAAGGCGTAGGGTTGTGTGATTTTAACAACTTTATCAACAATTTTATTCTTTTTATCTTTGGTTTGGACTGTTTTTGACAATTCAACCATAAATTCTCCTGCTTTAGTATCAGGTGAAATAGTGATGTTGACAAATAGATAATTCGGATTTTCGACCTCTTGAACAGATTGAATTTTGACACCTGTATAATTGATATTCACCGCCGCCCCTTTGATGTCTTTGCCATAAATCATCAATTGAAGTTCTGGATTTCTCATGCCGACCCACCAATTTGTTGGGTCAATGCGTTGAATTGTTGGATTTTGAGCATTTGTCAAAGTAGCAAAAAGGCATAAAAAAAGTAGGCTCATGAATGGTTTTTTCATAAATTCTTGATTGTTTAGTTAAATAATGCATAAGTTAAATTTGCTAATAGAAAGCAAAGATGCAAAATGGTCGCTAAATTTTATGAAAAAAGAGCCATTTGCTGAAGTAGAAATGTTGTTGGTTTATGATTTTTTGGTAACTTCAAACGCATAAGTTGCTGAATTGAGTCTAAAAGATTTGACCCAATATTTTCCGTTCTTCTGCCAAACGCAATAAATTTTCTTCCATCAAATCTCTATTAAAATGAGCATCCGTCATTTGTCCTTTCCGAGCAAAAGTTGTCAATCGTTGATAGAGTTCATGTGCTTGTCGCAGATGTGCTTCGGCTTTGTCCAACAAAGCGAGGGCTTCTTTTCGTTCAGCCGTGTTCTTTTTTTTTGATATAACTGCTTGTCTTATATTAAAATAGGCATTGTAAGCAGCCAATGCTTCGCCACTGTGTGCATTTGCCATGTCTCGAATGGCTTCAACATCATTTGGAAAAAAGCGCAAAGCACGTTGTCCAAAATCAAACATCTTTGCCAATGAATCCCGATTCTGCCAAGCGGCAATGGTATCTCGATAGTTGAAAACTATTTTTCCATCATCAAAGCATTTTTTGTCTTTTGTAAAACAATCAAAACCAACAGGTTTGTCAGACAATTGCCACATTGGGTCGTGAGGATAGTGATTCTCCATAAATACTGAGGGGGGTGTTAAAAAATATTTTTTTACCGCATCACCACCGCCTGCGCCCCAAGTCGCATCCAAAACATACCATTGCCCATTTATTTTAACCACATTCCAAGCATGTTCCTGCGTGTTAAAATCACCTCGATAGTCTTTTGTCCACCCGAAAACAACTTCCGCTTCAATACCCACTTGACGGCACATCGTTTTGATGAGTTTTGAATAGCCACTACACACAGCTTTTTTTCGAGCCACCACATTGTAAGGCTCTTGTAGTAAAGTCGTGTCGCCTTCTATCCGTTTTCGCAAAAAAGTATGGTCATACGTGATGTTTTTTGTCACCCAATCATAAATGCGCACGACTTTCAACGAGTCGTTATCAATACCTTTTGTTAACAACACCGTTAGTTCATCAACGGTTTGTCCCGTTGTTTGAACAGCCCAAAAAAGGAATATGAGTAATCCATATTTCATCCTAAGTCATTGATAGTGAAGTAATAAAGTTGTTAAAAAGCCTTTATTTTTATATTCTTGAAATCAATCGGCGACCCTTCGTATTGCAATAAAACCCGTCCTTTTTTTGAAGATGCATCCACGCCTTCATTCACCAATGATTTATGAGACATCAAATAGCCAACTTTTTCACCATGCAAACGAATCATATTGTCAGAAACGGAATAAATGTCTTGGGCATTGACCTGCTTTTTTTCATTAGTTGTAAACGCGTACCTGAGCATCAATGAACGAGTTTTGTGTTAATTAACAACGGGTAACAAACGAAATATATACCCAGATTTTTCGACACCCACATAAATATAACCATCACGACCCATTTCTACAAAACGCAAACGACCAATATTTTTAAGTAAAATTTCCTCCTTCACAACTTTATCACCTTCCACTTTGCACCGATTCAGATATTCAAAACGCAAAGAACCGACTAAAAAATCACCTTTCCATGCAGGATATTTATCGCCCGTTACGAATGTCGCACCGCTGGGCGCAATAGAAGGCAACCAATACAGCATCGGTTCTTCCATACCTGCTTTTTTGGTAAAAGGAGTCAAAACAGTGCCATCGTAGTTTATGCCATAACAGATGACGGGCCAGCCATAGTTGCGCGCAGGTTTGACAATATTGATTTCATCGCCGCCCCGCGGACCATGTTCATGCGACCAAATCTCGCCCGTTGAGGGATTCATCGCCATACCTTGTTGGTTGCGATGACCGTACGAGTAAATTGTTTTACGGGCTGTATCGTTTTTAACATAAGGATTGTCAGCAGGAATGCGTCCATCATCGTAAATCCGATGAATTTTTCCAAGGTCATTATCTAATTTTTGAGGCAACAACGCGACATGTTGCCCTCTTTCACCGACAGTCACAAACAAATAGCCATTTCTATCAAATTCCAAACGTGACCCGTAGTGATGACGCGCTTTTTGATAGGGTTGAGCGACAAATATATCGCGTTGTTCAGTCAATTGATTGCCTTGTAATTTAGCCCGCATAACCGCGGTAGTTGACCAAACACCGCCCATAGAATCCTTAGATTTAGAATAAGATAAATAAATAAAGCCATTTTCAGCAAATTTTGGGTGCAATTCTACATCCAACAAACCACCTTGACCTTCTGCCAAAACCTTAGGCGTGCCTTGAATGAGCGTCCGTTTGCGATTTTTGTCCAACCGATAAAACTCACCACTGCGGTCTGTTACAAGCATGTCGCCATCAGGCAAAAAAGACATGCCCCATGGATTATTTAAACCCGAAGCGACAGTATCCAACTTAACAGACATGGAGCTTTGGACAAAAATATTGGATTTAGGCTTTCCATCAAATTTGTACTTTTTGGCTTCTTCCATACTGTTGAGAATATAGTCCGCCAATTCAGCGATTTCAGCGGGCTTAAAAACTTTACCAAAAGCAGGCATTTCCGTATTGACATAACCCAAAGTGATACTATTTATCAAGCTATCACGATGACTGCCATGTTTCCATTTTCTATCCACAAAGGCATCAATTTTTTGTCCATGACAACCCGAACAGATGGTTTTATATTTTTCAGCTGCCGCTGCAAATTTTGGGTCAACGATTTCCATTGTATTTTTGCCATTCGTTTGGCACATAATAAAAGTCGCAATGACTGAAAAGACGAGAAAAAATCTATACATGACGTTTTGTTTAATGACAATTGTTTAATGACAAAAATTGTTTTTTACAAAAGTAACTTTGTGTCATACCATTTTTAATTTATGATATAAGTGTTACAAAAGTAAAAATGCCAAACGTAAATCATCACGTTTGGCATTTCGACCCCTCAGTATTTCGGGTTTTTTTCGCCCAATAACTCTTTTTTTTACTGTCTCACCATCGAAACAGGCATAGTCCAATCAAATTGACCGCTGATGGTGGGTGTTTGTGCCGAAGACGTGTAAGTTCTGACATTTTTATACACAAAATCGTATAATTCACGAATCGTAACAATTTTATTGCCATCAAAATCCGCTTCACCTTTTAAGCCACGACTCAAATAATGGCTGAAAATGCCTGACCGTAAGCCCTGGTCTTCAAGAGAATATTCTTGGCTTTTGGAAGACATAAATAAAGCCATGCCGCCTTGTGTATTGTCAAAAGCTTTATAAAATGCTTGAATTTGGGGTGCAAGTGGTTGTTTCATAGCAAGGAGTGAACCTGAAAAACAAGCATCGGCAATACACAGCTTATATTTTGCTTTGCTCTGCTCAAATATAGTTTTGACATCCGAATGTAAAAGACGGTTATTTATGCCATCAAAATCTTGTGGCAAAAATGCACCATCTACGCCATGCCCTGAAAAATAGAAGACAATTTCATCATTTTCATCAGCCTTTAGGAGTATTTGACGCATCGTCTGAAGAATATTTACGCGCGTCGCATCTTCATCAACCAAAACCTTAATTTGTCTATCGGGCAATGCACCACCTTCTGGACTCTTCATAAAAGCATAAAATTGGTAAGCATCATCATCCGAGTATTTCAAAACAGGCATAGAAGTGTAGCGACCAACACCCACAACGACTGCCCAAATCTTCACTTCTGGACTTCTATCCACATCCACAGTTGTTTGATTAACTTTACTATTTGAGGGAATATCGCCAATAGGACGACCGTATTCCCAGATCGCAGAGACAATGCGCCCATTCGAGTGGTACATCGTACCTTCGCCCTGTGGTGCATGACGTTCAAATCGACCCACATATTTATCGCCGTTTGCATAAATACATATCCCTTGTCCTTCGGGTACGCCGTCTTTGAATTCGCCCGTCCATTTCGACCCATCACCGTATTGGAATGTGCCTTTACCACTTTTGCAATAGATTTTATTGCAATCTTGAAGTACTTCAGTTGTATTTGTTGCGACAGTGGTCACAGTAGACCCCTCAGTATTGGGGTTGTTTTGTATCTTAATTTGACCTCTTTCCCACGTACCTTCTATAAAAGAGCCATTGCTGCGCGTCATTTTGCCGTATCCATGACGCAAATTGTCTTGCCATTGACCAACGTATTTTTCATTGTTTTTGTAATACATTGTGCCATTTCCCGTAAATTTTCCGTTAACAAAATTGCCTTCATAGCGGTCATTGCCTGAAAAATAGAAAATGCCTTGACCATTAGGTTGGTCTTCTTCCCAGTTGCCGACGTACTTATTGCCGCTTGCAAAATTCATCGTTCCCAGTCCCGAGAACTTGTTTTTGCTAAATGAACCCGAATACACATTGCCCGTTGCAAAACTATAAACGCCTACACCTTCGCGCATACCGCTCACCCAATCGCCATTATAACTGTTGTCGTTACCAAAAACAATCATGCCTTTGCCGTGCATCAGCCCACGTCGGAAGTCACCGCGATATTTGTTGCCGTTTTCAAATTGATAGGTACCACGCCCATTTTGGCAGTTACCTTCTATACATTGTGCTGATGTTGTGGACAGGTAGGCTACGCAAGCCACCAGTACGCTCAATAATGCTTTCATACCTTTAGATTTAGAAGATTTCAGAAATACGAAGTTTCTTTTAGTGTGTAAAAGTGTGTTGCTGTATTGCGTTATTATTTAAAAATTTTTGAAAAGGATTTGAATGCTAGAGCGTGGAATCGTGTAGTTGCTGTTTGGTCAATATTGACTTAAAAACAATTTTATTGTCAAATTATTGTCTTAATACTTCGTAAATTCATGTTAAAAAAATCAAAAATATTGGAGTGAACCTATTGGAAGTTTTTTAACGCCAATATTTCCTGTGCCTTATAATATTTAGGAGGATTCTTTTTTTAACAATCTCTTTTCTCAACCAAGAAGGAAGGAAGATAAATCAAGTAAAATAGGGTCTTTTGTGATAATTGTCGTTTAGTTTTGCACTTTAAAATGAAAATCAACTCAATCATTCACAATATCTTTTCATGCGTAATTCCTTTACTACTTTTATCATTACTTTTATTTTCTCTCTTTTTATAGCCACAAACCTGATGTCACAGATTAAGAACATGCCTAAAGCGGTAACGACTGTGCGTACTGAAAAAGGGAATGATGACAAACTTGCTTCATATTTTAAATTGGAAACATCTTACCTGACCAATTCAGTCTATTTTGGTCGAAAGGATTCTTTAACACTGCCCTATATCACGCCCGTTTTGAGCTATTATCACAAAAGCGGCTTATATGCCTCCGTATATATAGGTTATTTGAACACAAAAGAAGACAAGGGCATCGATTATTATTCTTTTGATTTTGGTTATGAATTTAATGTTATAGATAAATTGACTGCTAATGTTTATGGCAATAAAACATTTAACAGCGATGGCAGCAATAGGGTGAATGGCAATATTAATGGCAGTTTAAATGCCAATTTGACCTATGATTTTAATCTTGTTGAATTGAGTACTGAATTAAATACTTATTTTTCGACCAAAACTGACTTTGCTTTTTTTTCAAGCATCAATCATGCTTTTTATTTGGGAAAAGAGAACAGGCAATGGACAATTAACCCTACCGCTTTGGTTAATTTTAGTACACTCAATTTTTATGAAGGTTATACGAGCGGTAAAGTTGGCAGAAAGCAATTAATGAACCCCATTATTGTTTCAGTAATCGCCACTACGACTGTTGAAAATAACAAAATGACACTCATGAATTACGAATTGTCGCTACCCATCAGTTTTGAAACAAAGCGGTTCGGTTTTTATATAACGCCTACATATTCAATCCCTCATAAAGCCATCAACACAAAGACAGTTATTGTTGCAACACGTAAGAATGGGACTAAATCCATAAATACAGTTAACAGCACGCCCTATTCAGAAAGGTATTTAGAAAAGACTTTTTATGGAGAAATAGGCATTTATGTGAAGTTTTAGGTAAAAGATTTTTCAAAAACACACAGCATTTATGACAAAAGAAGAATTGTTAAATGAACTAAGCCACCACACCTATACCATGCTCAAACCTTCACCAATTAGTGGCGTCGGTGTCTTTGCTGTTTGCGATATTCCAAAAGGTTGTCGAGATATATTCAGTAAACCCGACCCCCTTGATGAATGGTTGACGATACCACAAAAGGAAATAAATGCACTGCCAGAACATGCTCAGTTTTTGGTGAGTAACTATTGTTTGTTCGATGATGACAATTATTTCGTACCAGCAGAAGGCTTTAAAAAAGTTGATTTATCTATCTTCATCAATCATGCAGACAAACCGAATATCATGTCAATTGATGATGGCGATTACTTTGAAGCGATTGTGGATATAAAAGCAGGTGAAGAATTACTAATCGATTACGGGACTATTGTGGACAGCGAAGAGTAAAAGACTGAAAAGATGAGCGCGTTTCGCGTCATCAAGCTCTCTATTACTGAGGGGGGTAAAAAAAATAATGCTGCAACGCTAAAATTCAACGGTATCGGTGCTACGCACCTAAATAATTACAAAATTTCAAACGGTTTGACTGATTTGACTGATTTTTTTTTGAACACTGATTTGACTGATTTGACTGATTTGACTGATTTACACTGATTTATTAAAACTGTATACAGAAAAAATCAGAGCAAATCAGTCAAATCAGTCAAATCAGTGTTCAAAAAGCCATTGAATTGGGTCAAGTCGTGCCTATCGCTCTTGAAGCTAAACTGAAACATTAAAACACACCCCTTGATGCCTTTGGCTTCATCAAGTCACGCAAAGCGTGATGGCGCGAAACGCGCTCACTGAAAGCATGACAGTATTTAAACACTTTTTTTGAACATCAGACTAAAATTACGAAAAATGAAAAACCGTGTAATCCGCTACATGCTATTTGGTTTGTTTATGTGTTTCTTATCAGCACCAAAACATATATTTGCACAAGAAGAAGCATCTGGACAAAATGGTAAAATTGAAGCCATTTACCTCAAAGAAGCTACGCAATTGGCGAAAAGTATGCCCATACAAAAGGCTTTTCAGTCTATTGTTGCTCAAACGAAACAAAACCGGGACGAGTTGATTATGCTCAATCAGATTGCCGCACCGCCTTTTATGGAAAATAAAAGAGCCGCGCGTTACTTGGCAATGCTGAAAGAAGCAGGTGCAGATTCTGTTTGGATTGATCCTGTTGGTAATGTCCTCGCTTTGCGTAAAGGTAAAAATGGAAAAAAATGCGTGGCACTTGACGGTCATTTAGATACCGTTTTCCCAGAAGGTACGGACGTGACAGTAAAAGTAAAAGGCGATACCTTGTATGCGCCTGGCATAGCCGATGATACCCGAGGTTTAGTTATGGTTGCCTCCGTTTTGAGGGCACTCGAAGCAGCCAAAATAGAAACGGAAGCCGATATTTTATTTATCGGCAGCGTTGGCGAAGAAGGATTGGGCGATTTACGGGGCGTCAAACAACTATTTGGTGAGAAAAGCCGAAAGATTGACGCCTGGATATCTATTGATGGCGGAGATATAGGGCGTGTGAACACGATGGCGTTGGGGTCTTTTCGGTATCGCATTACTTACAAAGGACCAGGCGGACATTCGTGGGGTGCATTTGGTTTGGCAAATCCGCAACATGCTTTAGGTTCTGCCATTCATTATTTTTCAAAAGCAGCAGATAAATTCACCGTTCCTGCTGCTAAAACGAGTTTTAATGTGGGTAGAATTGGGGGCGGAACATCCGTCAATTCCATTGCTTTTGAATCGTGGATGGAAGTGGATATGCGTTCAGAGATTCCAGAAAACCTCGTACAAATTGATGGTATTTTAAAAGCTTCCGTCCAACAAGCTTTAGAAGAACACAATGCCATGAAACGGATGGGACCCTCGTTGACAGTTGACATTGTAAAAATTGGTGACCGACCATCAGGTGAGTTATCTGAAAGTTTACCGCTCATTCAGCGATCCATGGCAGCCGTTACTTATTTTGGCGAAACGCCGCGCATGACACGGGGTTCTACCAATTCCAATATCCCCATTTCAAAAGGCATTCCTGCTGTTACTATCGGACGAGGTGGCAAAAGTGGCAATAATCACGCGCTCAATGAATGGTGGCTGGATGATGGAGGAGCCTATAAAGCCATTCAATTGGCTTTACTCACTTTGGTATCTGAAGCGGGTTTGGTGGTAAAACCTTGAAGAATATTATACTTAATGGAAAATGGATAGTGGATAATGGATAATTTTAAAGCGTTGAGAGCCACTTTGTTGCTACAATACTCAATTAGAAAATGGTCTGCCTAATTTAGTCTGTCTCATTTACTAATATTCAATTGTTTACGTTATCCATTTTCCGCTATCCGTTATCCATTGAGTACAAAAGACACCCCCTCAGTATAAAACATCTGTTTTGTTATTCCTTTTAGCTTTAAAAAAAATGCGCATCTCTTTTTTAAAACGAATAACTTTTCATACATTGAGACGTCGTTACAAACAAATTTCAAAACAATATTATTGAACCATAAACAGAAAGCACATGGTTAAAAAACCTTCTTCCACTTTCCTCTTCTGCCTGTAATGGGCTTTTAATTCGACTTTTAAAAAACTTAGACATCCTTATCAGAACAGCTACGCACTCTTCATTCTTTAACTTAAAAACAATTGAGTAATGAAAATGCATCACCGACAAGACCACATCAATCGCTTACACGATTTAGTTAAAAGAAAATCTACGGGTTCACTCGATACACTCGCTCAAAAATTTGGGGTTGGACGTAGTACGATGTCTCGGTATATTGATGAATTCAAACAAGAATTTGATCCACCACTTGCTTATGATAGAGCTGAACACACCTATTACTATACAGAACCATTTGAGTTGAAAGTATGGGTAGAAATCAAGAGAAAGGGATGAGAAAAATAATTTTAAAAATAGTCCTTAATTGAAATCGTGAAGATTCTATTAAGGACTATCTTTTTTAAGGCAAACGCATGGAAAGTTAGGATAACTCAAGAGGTTGTGTCAAAAGATAACAAATTTACCAATCAACAAAGGTTTTTTTATAGCAAAACCCCGCTTGTTTCAACTTCACTTCTAAATTTTGCCCTAAGCGTTTAACTTTGCACTTCTTTTTTGCAATCATTCTTGGGCATGTCCAAGTTATCCATTATCCTTTTTAAGTTATCCATTATCCATTAAACATGAATATTTTAGATAAAATTATTGCTTCAAAACGCTTTGAAGTTGGTCAACGTAAAGACAATGAACCCCTCAGTAATTTGACCCAAAGACCCTACTTCAAAGAGCCTTGTTACTCCGTCAGACGAGCTTTGAAAGCGTCGGGTTCATCTGGTATCATTGCCGAACACAAGCGAAAATCGCCTTCTTTGGGTTGGATTCGGCAAGATTCTGATGTCGCAGAGGTCGCACAAGGGTATTCTTTGGCAGGTGCTGCTGCTATGTCCGTCTTGACCGATGAGCCATTTTTTGGCGGCACTTTGAGCGATTTGCAAAGGGCGAGACGTACCGTCGGTATTCCGTTGTTGCGCAAGGATTTTGTCATAGATGAATATCAACTTTTTGAAGCCAAAGCATACGGCGCGGACTTTATTTTACTCATTGCGGAGTGTTTACGCAAAGAAGAAATCAAATTTTTAGCGGAAGCTGCGCGCAACTTAGGTCTCGAAGTTTTGTTAGAAATGCACGACAATGAGGGTTTGGATAAGTTGTGCGATGCCATAACATGCGTCGGTATTAACAGCCGCAATTTGAAAACATTTGAAGTTTCGTTGGATAATGCCATCAATTTAGCGGCACAAATACCTGATTCGTTTGTCAAAGTCGCTGAAAGTGGCATTTCTAAGCCCGAAACCATCGGTTTACTGAGGGGGTACGGTTTTGAAGGGTTTTTGATTGGCGAAGCGTTTATGAAGACAGACAATCCTTCGGCAGCCATTGCGGATTTTATTAAACAACTTTAAATAATGATGAATGATAAATGATGAATAATTTAATGATTCATCATTCATCATTCATCATTCATCATTCATCATTCATCATTCATCATTAAATTATGTCTCTGAAAATAAAAGTATGCGGCATGCGTGAATCGGCAAATATTGCCGAAATCGGTGCATTACCCATTCACTTTATGGGTTTTATATTTTATGAAAAATCATCCCGATTTGTCCACGATGCGATAGAGACATTGCGTTCATGTCCCGAAGATTTGACCCGCGTCGGTGTTTTTGTGAATGCCGATATGGATGTCGTTTTAGATAAAATCATCGAATATGAACTCAATGCAGTGCAATTACATGGTACAGAAACGCCTTTGTATGTTCATGATTTAGCCCTCATGATGTGGCGAAAGCATAAAATACAGCCTAATGTCGAAGTAGAAATCATCAAAGCCTTTTCCGTTGATGAACAATTCGATTTTGAGAAAATAGGCGACTACGAAGGTCTTGTGGATTATTTTTTGTTTGATACAAAGACCCCTCCCCGTGAAGACGGGATGCCAGCACAGTATGGCGGCGCGGGCATCAAATTCGACTGGTCAATTTTAAAAAAATACACTGGCGACACGCCCTTTTTATTGGCAGGTGGCATCACAGAAAATGATGTTGAAGCCATTTTGCAGTTACAAGAACAAATACCTCAACTCTATGGTTTGGATTTGAATTCTAAATTTGAGGTTGCTCCTGCTTTGAAAGATGTAGAGAAATTGAAGGAGTTTATAGGAAAATTACAGGCATACTGAGGGGGTACTAATTTAACTTTCAAAACATCGAAAAATGAAAAATGGGTTGTTCGTTTTTGTAGTTTTAATAAACTTTGTAGCTTGTAAAGACAAGTCGAATCAATTACAAAGTGTTGATAATAAAGGAGTTGAGGATACTTTTGATTGGAATCTCTGTATTGATAAATTTAAGTTCAGAAATCTTAAATCATTTGAGTTGAATACAGATTCCATAGAGAAGGGTTTGGTGAAGATAGAAAATTACTTGTTCTTTAAAATTATACAAGATTCTTTAGCTTATGATAACTGTTATTTTTACTCATTTCAAGGTCAAGATTCAAACTATACTAAAATAACAATTGTTCATAAATCTTTAGAATGGTATTCTGATATTATTTGGTACTTGATTTATGACAAAAATAATGTTTTATTGAGCAAAACTGCTGTCGCAGAAAATGGACTTGATGAAGATTGGGGTTTAAAATCAAATAGTGAGTTTATCAATGATTCAACCTTAAAGATACATTCAATCGAAAAGACCTTTGGCGAAGTTGATGACTCGAAAGTAAAAATAAAGAAGAAAGAAGTACAAGTAAGTTTTGTACTTGGAAAGCCAATTGAGAAAATTATTTCAGTTTCTGAAATATTAGAAGATATTAAACCCTCAAAGTACATACGTTTTTTACCTGTTCAATAAAAATCTGGATTTAATTAAAGCTTGACAATCAATTAATTACAAAATAAAAATATGACAGACGTACTCGAATTACCCAAAACACAAACTAAAACATCGCAAGCCACGCCCGACAAAAACGGTTATTACGGCGAATTTGGGGGCGCATACATTCCCGAAATGTTGTACCACAATGTCGAGACTTTGCGGAAAAACTACTTGAAAATCACAAAATCCAAGAGTTTTCAAAAGGAATATCAGCAATTACTCCGTGATTTTGTCGGCAGACCCACGCCTTTGTATTTTGCAGAAAGGTTGTCCCAACACTTTGGCGCACAGATATATTTGAAGCGCGAAGATTTATGTCACACGGGTGCGCACAAAGTCAATAACACCGTTGGACAGATTTTACTTGCCCAGCGTTTGGGCAAAACACGCATCATCGCAGAAACAGGCGCAGGACAACACGGTGTAGCCACTGCAACGGTTTGTGCATTGAAAGGCATCCAGTGCATCGTGTACATGGGTGCGGTGGACATCAAACGCCAAGCTCCGAATGTGGCGCGGATGCGTATGTTGGGTGCGGAAGTGCGCCCTGCGACTTCGGGCAGTCAAACCCTGAAAGATGCGACGAATGAAGCGATTCGAGATTGGATTAATAATCCCGAAGATACGCATTACATCATCGGTTCGGCTATTGGTCCGCATCCGTATCCCGATATGGTGACGCGGTTTCAATCCGTCATTTCGGAAGAGATTATGAAGCAATTGAAGGCACAAACAGGCTCGCCCAACCCCGATTATGTCGTGGCATGTGTCGGCGGCGGCTCAAATGCAGCGGGTACGTTTTATCACTTTATTGACAACCCCTCAGTAAAATTGGTTGCGGTGGAAGCGGCAGGTGAGGGTGTTCATTCTGGAAGGTCGGCTGCTACGTCTATTTTGGGTACACGCGGGGTCATCCACGGTTGCCGCACCATTTTGATGCAAACCGATGATGGTCAAATCGTTGAACCACACTCTATTTCAGCGGGTTTGGATTATCCAGGTATTGGACCCATGCACGCCCATTTGATTATGACAGGTCGCGCCGAAGCCATCAGCATTACCGATGCCGAAGCCTTAGAATTTGCCACTTTTGTCTCTCGTACTGAAGGGATTATTCCTGCGCTCGAATCGGCTCATGCGTTTGCGGCATTGAAATATATGGATTTTAAAAAATCGGATGTGGTTGTGGTAAATTTGTCAGGACGTGGCGATAAGGATTTAGATACTTATATGAAGGCTTTGGATTTATAAATACTTCTATTTACATGTATCAATTGCCTCCATCTTCAGATGGAGAATGATGAATTTTATATTTTATTCTCCATCTGAAGATGGAGACAATTGATACCTGTGTGGAAGGATATAGAGTATTTTTAATGAAAAATAACAGATTAAGCAGAATTTATGGCTTACGCAATATCCATAGAACAAGCAGAAACGATTGTTCAACAATTTGAAACGGGCACTTTGCCGAAAGCAGAATGGACGCACGAAGCACACCTCATTGTAGGTCTGAAAATGGTGTTAACCTATAAAGAACAAGCGTTTCCAGAAATGAAAAAACGCATCATTTATTTCAATGAATCTGTGGGTACAATCAATTCAGAATCAAGTGGTTATCACGAAACATTGACCGTTTTTTGGTTGTGGGCAATCAAGCAATTTTGTGATGAAAAAGGCATATCGCAGTTTGATGTAGATGCAATTGATGAGTTACTCTTTTATGAACCTTTATCGCATCGGAAATTGGTAGAAGATTATTATTCAGAAGCTATTTTGCTGTTGCCCGAAGCACGTCGCCGTTTTATTCGTCCAGATGAGAAACCCATGCGTGGTGTGGAATATTTTTTACCTCAAAAATGAATTTATACTGAGGGGGTAATAAAACAGAAAGCATTGTAAGTCAATAACTTACAACGCTTTCTGTTTTATTGAAAATAATTCGTAACGCAGAATGCAAAACTATTTAAATGGGTCTTGAAAAGCAGGATTTTGTGTAAAACTCGTATCTGTCAACGTTTTTAAGAACAAAACGATTTGCTTTTTTTGTTTATCCGACAAACGAATTTGAGCAATTTGAGGAATAAACGGATCAATATTATCAGAATAATGACCGCCAGATGCGTAATGATTGACGACATCTTCAAGCGTATTGAAACGCCCGTCGTGCATAAAAGGAGCAGATAATTCAACATTTCTTAGCGTTGGCACGCGAAATTTACCATTGTCCAATTCTTTTTTTGTGAATTGACCACGACCTAAATCTTTGAAATTCATTAAGTTAGAAACGCTGTCTAAACCATTATTGAAATAATCATTGGAATTGTAAAAAGGCGTCGTATGGCAATGTCCACATTGGGCATCAGGCGCACCTGCTGCGTTGAAAAACAGTAAAAAGCCTGAATATTCGTCATTGGTAAATTCATCTTCTCGTCTGAAAATCTTATCGACTTTAGCATTGCCACTGATGAGGCTGCGTTCAAATTGAGCCATGGCCTTTGCAGCTAATTCTTTTGTAATTTGAGAAGGATCTGTGATGCCAAAAGCTTTGCGGAATCGAGTAGGGTAGTCGGCATGAAGTTTTAATTTGTCAACCACTTGCGTCCATTTGTTGTGCAATTCTATTAGGTCTTCTACAGGTAAAAGAGCTTGTTCCTCCAAAGTTTTCGCACGTCCGTCCCAAAATAAACCTTTATTCACAAAACCCACATTTTCCAAAGACATAGAACTCCTACGTCCTGTGATATTGTCAATTCCCGTGCTAACTGTTTTACCATCCGTAAAATTCATGGCGGGCAAATGACAACTCGCACACGACATCGTATTATTGGCAGAAAGTATTTTATCATAAAACAAAAACCGCCCCAATGCGACCCCCTCAGTAGTCATCGGATTATCGGCGGGAATATCCATTTTTGGAAATTGTGAAGGGATTTTTAGGTCATAAGGTGTCGGATTGTAAGGAATATCACCTAAGCCACTTGTGTTGTCAGGACGGCAAGAGACGATAAGATTCGCTATAAAACATACCAACAATATTTTTTTCATTGCGTAAATAATTAACTTTTAACCTATTATCCATTATACACTTTTCATTATCCACCAAAATAACTATTTCAAAGTCATGCCATCTTTCAAATTATCCATAATTTTTAACATCGTGGGTTTATCACCTGTTTGATGACTTGAGTTGACTGTTGACAAATCGATACCCCTCAGTAAAGTATTGATATTTAGGTCAAAATTGAGCGATGTTGCGCCTTTTGTATCAATGGTAAAAGTTTGTGGAAACCACGTTTGCCTAAAACTATCATCGCCACCTGTGTGCAGCGTAATGCCTGTTTCAAAAGTACCATTGCCATCTTTATCCATGAGACCCTCTATTTTTGTAAATATATAACTTTTCCAATCCGCCCAATACAAACCAGCATCTGATAGCGGGTTGGAACTCGCAAAGTCTTTAGGTAAAGACGCATTTAAAGTTGAGGCAACACCCAGACTCATTTGCAAACCGGTTTTATTTCCTTCCGTTAATTGTGAGAGGATTTGAGTAAAACCTTTTGCCGATTTCGTTGAGTCATCTAGCGTCGTGAGGTCAATCAAATAAGTGCTTGTCCCGCATGAGCCATCGCTTGAATTAACTTTCGGACACGTTTCAGTCATCAAAAAACTCAAACGAGTAAAACGGACATTTTTACCATCAATATTATATATCTTATTGATAATGAATGGTTTATTATTAAAATTGGGCTTTATATTAATAGACATAACGCCTTGCGGGGCGGGCAGTGTGACGCAGTCACAATCTTCTTTACATCTGGAAGATAGAAGAACCAAAGGCAGCAAAAATGGCAGCAATTTTTTCATATTAAAAAAAGGCTTTGAAGTTATTGAATCGAAAAAGCACTACTTGTGTTATTAACGATTTTTTGCTTAATAAGGTTTGTGTCTGCCGAAAAATTAACACCACTAAAAAATTGTAAATAATTGATTCTCAAAGGAATGCTTGCATTAGAGCCAAGCGGAAATGACAAGGCTTTGACAAACTCTAAATCTTTAGGGGTTGTAATATTGAGACGCAAAGTATCTTTAAAATTTACCCCTTTGGCAATCACAAATTTGTTAAAAATATATTGATTTTGACTCGTCAGATACATCGAATCGGCTTTTGTACTGAGGGGGTGCGTAGAAGGCATTTTTGAGGGAATTGTTTTCGATGCCACATCGTCTAAACCGACCCTAAATTTGATTTTTGTAAATTTATCAGCACTATTGAAAGTGCCAATTGTAAAATCAAAACCGATATTTTTACCGACTAAGGCATAATTATTCAACACTTTAATCGAATCAGTTGCACGAGTCAATGTAACGCTATCTGTGGTTCTGATGGTGATATTTTTATCATTAATCAATTGAAAATCAGAGAGATACATTTGAGCCGAAACGATACGGAAAGAATCTCCTACATCATTTTTGTAAGTTGTATTAAAATTAAAACCAGCTGTTCCAACAACATAATTTGTGGCTATAATGAGTGAAGGATAGGTGCAAGAACAGTTTTTGTCACAATCTTTAGATGCGGTTACATCAAAATTTGTTGCCTTAACATCGAGACAGCCTTCAGTGGGTTGAAGGCAATTTTGAAAAATTAAGATGATAAAAAGGAACAATAAAGATTTAGGAAATTTTAAAAGTTTCCTAAACCTCAATGTATCTATTTGAAGCATTTTATTTACTTTTTTTCTCACTTTCATACTCTTTGACCAGTTTTTTAACCACTTGTTTGACTTGTGCTGAAAATTCTTTTTCTAAAATCCAATGATAATATTGCTTGTCTTTTGACAAAGATTCTCCAACGGGTTGACCTTGATATTTACCAAAATTAAAAACGATAACATTGTTGTGGTCGTATTTCATTTTTTGTGTAACATCCACTAATTTTAAGTCATTTGTAAATTCATGCAGTACTTGCATATCGTTTTTTATAGGTTCTTCTATGATATTGTCGTTTTCGTCATACAAATTTTTGCCTTCATAATATTGCAATTGACCTTTAAAAACGTCAATTGTTGCCCGAACGTCCGCCATAGCATCATGCGCATCATCAAGGTCTTTTTGGCAATAATATTTTAATGCCGCTTTCAAAGTACGAGGCTCCATTTTGTAAAATATACGCTGCACGTCAATAATGCGCCGTTTTTCCATGTCAAATTCGATGCCCACACGTGCAAATTCCTCCATCAACATCGGAATATCAAAACGTGCAGCGTTGTAACCTGACAAATCGGCATTGCCAATAAAATCAAAAAGTTGTTTTGCAACCATCTGAAATGTTGGTTTATTCGCCAAATCCTTAGGGGTAATGCCATGCACCGCCATGGCATCGGGTGCTATCGGTATACCTGGATTGATGAGCATTTGAAGTTCCTTTGGCTCATCGCCATTTTTTGGATATTTAATGAGTGCAATTTGAATGATTCTATCACGCAAAACGTTGAGTCCTGTCGTTTCGACATCAAAAAATAGGAGATCGCGGGTCAGATTAAAAGTCATATTAATTTTTTTATATTTTCAATAGAAGGTAAAATCGTTTTGGGCAAAGTTAGAGAAAAAATTGACCCCTCAGTATAAGGGCTTCTCTATTTCGCTTTTGGGTGATTGTTCTTAACTATTTTGGTGCTTAGAATCCACCTTGATACAATCATATTTTCTATAAATGATATTGGATATACGCACCTAAATTGTTGTAAATATATTTATGCATTACTCATCCAAAATTTTCTTTTCATATAATTTTTAAAATAAAAAAAAGTCATTATGCCGTTAATGCAATTAATGACTTTTCTTTAATGGAACACATCTGATATTTTAAAAACATCAGATGTGGGTTATCACATTATATTATTGTACAATAATTTTCTGAATCATTGCTTGACCATTAACATTAAGACGAGCAATATAGATGCCGGTAGTCAAACCTAAATAGGGTAGGGTCATCGTTTGCACCCCCTCAGTATGGAATAGTTTTTTTGTAAAAACATGCGTGCCATGAATGTCAAATAATTGAAAATCAGCCTGTTGTATATTTTTGCCTAAATCAAAAACCACTTTAATTTGTCCATCGGTTGCAGGATTCGGATTAATGGCTAATGCTGAAACACCATCATTCGGGTCTTTGACAGCAGTCCCTATTATGTATTGACTTGTGAAAACAAAATTGCCATTGGTTGCACCGCCGAAGTCTTTAAAAATAAGTTTATAGACTTTTCCAGAGGGAATTTTTACAAAATAACTCGTTGTGTCAGACATAACATAACGGAAATTTTGATAATCATAATATTTCCAGTCACTGCCTATCGTACCCATAGATGTGGTGAATCGCCCAGTGCTGAAATTATTACTTGCGGTATCTGTCCGGTTTATTTTTGAGACATAAGAACCACTGTATCCAGGAATGCCGCGTGTGATTGAAAAAAGAGTATTACTCAAAACGCCTGATACCACAAAAGGCTCTGCTTTGCCTGTTGCAGGATTAATGGCAGTTGAATGGTAACGCTGAAAAGTTAAATGCCAATCACTTGATTTGGGTTCAAGGTCGAGAATGGTATTGGTATTCAAATTGAGATAAACGAAATTTTTACCAATGTAATTTTTCTTATTGACTTCAACGGTTTGTGCATTTGTGCCATCGAGATTGGCATATTTGATGAAATATGACGTATCAAACGATAATTTCTCGATATACAGTTTTTTCCAAGTACCATTTGCTAACTTGATAATATAGGTCGAATCACCGACAACATTGTTTGTTACTTGATTATAAGAACCCCAACCGTAGTCAAAAACAACCTTTGCAGTCGCGTTAATTGAACCGACTGACCAGGTGGTATCGCTGTTAAACAATTGGCGTGAGGCAACTTTGGGTAAAGTATCAGCGGAAGAAACAGCCGCAAAATTGGCGATAGAGTTAACTGCACGATAGAGCGTATCAAATGGATTTGTAAAAATAGCGGCTTCAAAGCCTCGGACAGAGATGGATAAATCCCAATTGGTCGCTGAAGCTTTGGTTTCCACGCCAGTTTCCAAATTATACCAGACGTTTTGAGCGTAGCCTGCTCCCATTGAAACCGTTTTTCTTTGGGTTTGAGCTTGTCCAAAACTTAGGCAAAAAAGCAATATAACAAGTGTAATTGTAATGTTTTTCATAAAAACGTTGAAATTTTAATTAATTTAATAAGTCGAATGATGATATATTATAATTTTTGAAATTCAAATTTAGGATAACCTCTCCTTCCTGCGACATCGAAAAAATTAATAAAGCGGAGTTTAAAATAAAGTCCTTTTGAATCTTTAATAATATATGAGTATTTAGGATTGATATTATACACTTGAGTGTTCAGACTAAAGCCTTTCCAAGTGTAGCCTATGGCATCAGGTCGATTGGTCAATTTGGTATTTTGAGCGAAAACACGGTCAATTTTGTCAAAACCCGTCGTCGAATCAATGGCTGCTGTGGTTTGATATGGATTTAAGACGACGCCAGTGACAATATAAGGCGTGTAAGGGTCGAAAAAAGTGAACATGTATTGCGTAAATTCAATATCCCAAGAGGTTTTGGTAGGTTCAATAACAACTTTTTTATTCGTTATTAATGAAAAATGGACTTCATTTACTGAGGGGTCTTTCTGGATTTCATAAACTTCAGGTGCATCTAAGTTGCCAATACGCGCTATTGTAAAACGGTATTTTTGATTGTCGACTGACTCAAATTGGATTTTCACAAACGGGATTTGGTCGCCATTTTCGTCATAACCTCTATCAATCCAATACACTTTACGATTATTTTTAACCGAACCAAAAGTGACAGTATCAAGCGTATTAATGGCTTCCCAACGTCTTTTTTTGAAAAAACCTTGTGTATCACGCACAGAAGCGAAGTCTTCAGTCGGCATTTGTGACGAAAACATAAACTTTGCAGCATTAAGATGTACAACTGAACCGTCGGCAGATGCATCAAAAGACAAATCCCAATCCCATTTTGGATTGCGGCTCATAATACTGTCCTTTTCCAGATTATAGAAAACTTGGTAACGATACTGAGGGGTCATCTCAATCGTACGCGTGATGACGTTACCTGATTTGGTTGGTGTAATGGGTGCTTCTTCTTTGAGACATCCGACTAAATTAGTAGAGATGAAGGTCAAAAAAAAAGCGGCAACAGCAGAAGAATCTACCAATTGCCGCCCAACCTTCAAAACACTAATACTTAAATTATGAAACGACATTTTTTATTCGCATTTAAGTATGAGTGCGGGAAGGCATCGGAAAAAATGAACTACGGCAAATATAAGCCTCCCCACAAAATTTTACAATTTTTTTATAGTTTTATTTCAACTTTTGTAAAAAAATTTCTACCTGTCGCTAAAGCAGTCACATTTTCACCAGAAGCATGTGCGCCACCCGCTAATTGGGCAGCAATATTTCGAACATCAAAAAGATTTCGACAGCCTAAAGAGACATTAATTTTGTTTTTCCAAAAACGACGACTCACACCTGCATCTGCCAGACTGTATGACCCTATAAATGTAGGTGTTACGGAACCGTTTTCATTTTTAACAAAACCGGGTTGTTTACCAGAATATTTATACCAAACATTAAAATCTATATTCGATTTAGCGATATTTGTGTAGGTGCCAATTATGCGACTTTCCCAAGTGTTGGCACTTAAAATTTGATTGTCAAATTGATTTTCACGCCTAGTTAATGCGCCGCCTAGAGCAAAATAAATCTTATTTAAAGTCATTTCAGCAAGTAATTGCCCTCCTTTTGTCTTGAATTTATCAATATTGACGTAAGTAAAAGCATTTTCACCCCCCCTCAGTATTGCCAATGAAATTAAGTTTCTGATATCGTTATAGAAACCACTGACTTCAAATTTGAATATCTTTTTGAGGTCTTTTTTTCCACATTGCAAAAAATTTAAAACAACATTGAAATTATCGCTGCTTTCAGCTTTTAAATTTTTATTACCCTTAATATTATGATTTATATCAACAAAATAAAAATGCAATTCTTTTAAACTCGGCGCGCGGAAACCACGTCCCCATGAAGCGCGTGCCGTCCAATTATTAGGCATCTTCCAACGGGCATGAAAGCTCGGAATCAAGGGTGCATTGTAGCTTGTATTGTAACTGACCCGCAAACCAGGTCGTAAAGTGACCCCCTCAGTAATTTTCCATTCTGCAGATGCAAAAGCGGCATAATCACCAATTTGTTGGGTGTTTCCTTGAAGACGCAAACCGTTTCCTGATTCAACATTGATATCAAAACCTGTTTCGTAAGAAAATTTTTCGTCATTTGATTTGGCAATAGTTCCCCGTGCGGCAATGAGGTCAAATTTTGTTGTGTCTTGGTCTCCTTCGTTTTCTGTCAGAACTTGATTCAATTGAACAAGGTCTTTGTAATAAGTATTTTTGATGCGTTGATAACGGTTATAGCTTAACAAACCATTGATAATCAAGTGATTATTGGTCGTATAGTTTGCTTTTAGACTATTTGATAAACGTCTCGTTTTATAGGTGTCATCAAAAGCTGTTTCATTATAGGGTGCCTGTGGTACACCACGATTAAGGATAAATTCATCAAAAAAATTGCCTGAATACCCCATTTTTATATCACCAATTTTAAAACCATATTGTATATCGGCGAAATATTGAACCTTCGGTTTCCAAGTTTGAAAACGCGAGTTTTGACCATCTTTCACATCCGACCAACCGCCAAAAAAATTGCGTCCTGCCGTTGCCACCAAACTCTGATTGTAGCCTCGCCAACCAAATGAACCGCCCATGTTGAGGTGTCCCACTGATTCGTAATAATTGTTAAAAGCGACTTCAATGCCTTGTGAAGGACTTTTTTTTGTAATAATATTTATCGTTCCCGCCAGCGCGTTTGTGCCATATTGCACCGAAAGCGGGCCTTCCACGATTTCGATACGCTCAATATTCAGTAAAGTAAATTGTGATAAGTCAATACCGCCATTTTGACGACCAATAACAGGTACACCATCAACTAAAATTTTAATATTTTCACCTCCCACGCCTTGAAGCGAGAGACTTGCGCCCAAAATAGGGTCTTGAAGCAAACGAAAATTGGCTTGTAATTTCATTACATCACCAACATTTTGTACACCGAGGCTTGCAAATTTTTCAACAATAATGTTACGAGTAGGCATAACACATTTGTCTATACCAATAGGCTTGTAGTTGCCCGTCACTACCAATTCTTGAAGAACGCGTGTTGTGTCATTGCGCAAAAGGGTTTGGTAAGAATCTGTATCGGTTGGCGGTGTTTGGGCAAAAGACACCAAACTCAGGAGCGTAAACAAATGTACTTGTATGATTTTCATCAGCATTTTCAGATTCTATTAGGTTACAGACATGTTATAGCTATCTGATATTTACCTACAAAGGTAAAAGGGTAGTATGGCAATTTTAAATCTTAAATGTATAATGACTTAAATTTGACAGTGGAGCGTTTTTGTTCCATTTCTTTTGTTTTACTTTAAAATTTGACTGATTTGCGTCATTTGGGGTCTTGATTTTTGTTATTAAAATTTATACTTTTGCAAAATAAAAGATAGTTGAGACATACTTTTTTTGCTTGTCGCTTTAAATTTGATATCCCCTCAGTCATTTTTATTTTTTACCTTTTGATTACAGCTTTTAAAAACAAACGAATTCTATGAATAAATTACTTTTCCTCGCGCTCATTCTCCCGCTTTTGGCTGCGCGTTGCGGCGGCGAAAATTGGGGTTACGACACTTCTCGCGGTATGAAACCTATTTATCTACCTAGTGAAAACTATGATGAAATCAGTTTTCAACCGATTCGTCCGCTTTCTCAATCTGCTAAAATTTATGTCAAGGATAAATTGATTTTTGCCATTGAACAAGGCGAAGGTGTCCATATCATTGATAATTCTGACCCAACTAAGCCACAAAAAACCCGTTTTCTCCGTATTTTCGGTTGCCACGACATTGCTATAAAAGGCTCGACCATGTATGCCGATAATTTTACAGATTTGGTTGCCATTGATTTTACAAAATTGGACAGCCCCAAAGTCGTTAGTCGGGTCAAAAACATGTATCCAAATAATAATGGCACTGCAGAATATCCTAAAAACTATAATGGTTATTTTGAATGTGCGGATGCGAAAAAAGGTAAAATCATAGGTTGGAAAGAATCGCTTTTAGACAATCCACAATGTCGTCGCTAATTTTTTTATCTTACTTATAAATAATCTAACACAATTTTATAAAATTTTAAAATTGTTTAAAATAAAAAACAAACCATGAAAAATATTTTACTTTCGCTTTTATGCTTATCATTTTTTAGTTGCGGAAAAGACACACTAATTGGGGATAGTTCTACGACAGGAACAGGCGGTTCGCTTGCACGGTTTATAATTGTGAATGACATGATGTATGTGGTGACCCCAGACAGCCTCAAAACATTTAGCGTTTCTAATGCGCTTGACCCCCGTTTGATGAATGCCCAACGCATCGGTTGGAACACAGGCGGCGATATAGAAACGATATTTGCCTTCAACAATCGCTTATTTATTGGGTCTCGGACGGGTATGTTTTTATACAGTTTTAAATCAGGGGGTGTACCGAAATTTGAAGGTCAGTTTCAACACACATGGGGTTGTGACCCTGTTGTTGCCAACGACACGTTGGCTTTTGTAACCCTGCGCAATGGTCGGAGTTGTACAGCGGGTTTATTTGAAGCCAATGAGTTGCACGTATTAGATGTCAAAAATGTCAATTATCCGAAATTGTTAAAAACTTACCCTATGACATATCCTGCGGGTATGGGTTTAGACGGTAAAACCTTGTTTGTATGCGACAACGGTTTGCGAATTTTCGATATTTCCAGCCCCCTCAGTATGACGCAACTCAATTACCTGCCTAAAATAGATGCGGTTGATGTCATTGCTGCCAACGGAACATTGTTGATTATTGGTGAAAAAAAATTGACGCAACTGGATTATCGAGACCTCAAAAACGTCAAAACAATTTCAGAGTTTGATTTGAGATAATAAAGCCCAAATTGCTAATTTTGCGCTATGGAGAACAAAAAAGCCTTTTCGATTATTTTCCTAACAGTTTTTATTGACTTGTTAGGTTTCGGACTCATCATTCCCATTCTACCCAATTATGCCAAACAGTTAGGTGCTTCAGATGCCGAATTTGGCTTAATTATTAGCGTATATTCGTTGTTAAATTTTATTTTTACGCCTTTCCTTGGGGCATACAGTGATCGCATAGGTAGAAGACCGATTATCTTAATCAGTGTTTTTATGAATATGATTGGTTATGTCATTTTTGCTCATGCTGTTGCATTACCTTTATTTATCTTTTCGAGGGTGCTCAATGGCATCGGTTCGTCAAATATTTCCGCTGCACAAGCTTACATCGCTGACATTACAAGCCCAGAAAATCGAACTAAAATGATGGGTATGATTGGGGCTGCCTTTGGTCTCGGTTTTATTTTTGGACCACCTCTCGGGGGCTTGCTCAAAAGTTACTATGGTATCGAAGGCGTGGGTTATGGGTCGGCTGCACTGTGTTTGTTGAATCTCATATCGGTATATTTTCTATTACCCGAGTCAAATAAAAACCTCAATAAACATGCACCGATTAAGTTTGTACCCGTCGATAGCTACATAGCGGCTTTCAAAAAACCTGTTTTACGCGAATTAATGTGGCTTTGGGTCATTTATGTGCTTGCTTTTGCAGCCATGCAAACAGTCAGTGCCTTGCTTTGGAAAGAACAATATGGCTTAGACGAAAAGCATATTGGATACTTGTTTGGCATTATAGGTGTCGCTTCCGTCATCGTTCAAGCGGGCTTGGTGGGGCGTTTGAACAAAGTTTTTGGCGAAAAAAAACTGTTAATCATCGGTTCCATTTTGATGATGATAGGCTTAGCAACCGTTCCTTTTGTGCCACATGAAAACTTTTGGTTCTGGGCAGTTGTTAATATTTGTTTCATTTCGCTTGGAAATGGTTGTTTGACACCCAGTATTACGGCTTTGATTTCTAAAATCACGCCACCAGAAGAGCAAGGACGCATGTTGGGCTTAAGTCAGTCCGTTGGTTCTATTTCTCGGATTTTAGGACCTGCTTTAAGTGGCGTTTTTTATGGTTGGTACTATGCTTTGCCTTACATAGCCAGTGCTGTATTTATGCTTTTAGGTTTATTTTTGTCCTATTTGGTCATTTCAGCAGTCAGAAAGCAGGAATTAAGCGTTGTAGATTTGGAGACCACTGATTAGACCGATAAGACGGATTTACACTGATTTTATTATACATATTTTGACCAATCAGTCATCAAAAAATCAATCTTCTAAAATTATAAAACATGAAAAAATATCTCTCATTAACCGTTTTAACATGCTCAATATCAATATTTTATGCTCAAACGCAATATGATATTCATAAAAGTCTTGAAGACATCATACATGCCGAAAGAGACCGCCATCAAATTTTATACGATTTTGAAGTCTCGGGTGCAGGACAAAATTTTGATATCAAATATCATCGTTTTGAGTGGAAAGTGAACCCCTCAGTAAGACGCATATCAGGGGCTGTAACGACCTATTTTAAAGCGCTTTCTACATTGTCAGAAATCAGTTTCGACCTCGACGAAACGCTCAAAGTAGACAGTGTCATTCATCGCGGCGCAAAAGCCACATTTACGCAAGTCGCTACCGACAAAACATTGAGAATCAATGCCAATGCGACTGTTTCAGCAGGGCAATTAGATTCTGTGACCGTTTATTATGGCGGTGTGCCGCCCACGACTGGTTTCGGTTCATACAATCAGCGACTGCGCAATGATTCCATCCCTGAAACATGGACTTTATCAGAGCCTTATGGCAGTCGAGATTGGTGGCCCGGCAAAATGGACTTGTCGGATAAGATTGACTCGATTGATGTCATCGTCACGACACCCCCTCAGTATCGCGTCGCTTCTAACGGTCTTTTGGTGCGTGAAATCGTTTTAGATGCCAATAATAAATTATATCATTGGAAACATCGTTATCCGATTGCCAACTATTTGGTGTGTTTTGCTGTGACAAATTATGACCAATACATTGATAAAGCACCGCTTTCAAGGGGAGATACCATGAATTTGCTCAATTATGTCTATCCCGAAAAAAAAGCTATATCGCAACAATGGAGTTGGAAATCTGCGAATGCCATGCGTCTTTACGATTCACTTTTTATTGAATATCCGTTCAAAAAAGAAAAATATGGTCATGCCATGTTTGGTTGGGGCGGCGGCATGGAGCATCAAACCATGTCTTTTATGGTCAATCTAACTGATGCAGGATTGATGGCACATGAGTTGGCGCATCAATGGTTTGGCGACCGCGTAACATGCGGGTCTTGGTCGGATATATGGCTCAATGAAGGTTTTGCCACCTATTTAACGGGTTTGTATTATCAATATGTAGAAACTTTATATTGGATTAATTGGCGTAAAGATGTACTCCGTAGCGCAACTGCAGGCACAAGCGGCTCTGTTTATTGTACAGATACGACAGATATCAATCGCATTTTTAGCGGTCAATTGAGCTACAATAAAGGGGCATATGTGCTGCATACTTTGCGTTGGAAAGTGGGCGATACGGCTTTTTTTAAAGGAATACGCAATTATCTGAATGACCCAACTTTGTCTTACAGCTTTGCGAGAACGGCTGACTTAAAACGGCATATTGAAGCAGCGAGTGGACAGAATTTAACCGAGTTTTTTAATGATTATTTTTATGGACAAGGGTATCCGAGTTACAGCGTCAATGTTCAATATTCAGATATTACCAGCCCAACTCTTTTTATTAATCAAACCCAATCACACCCCTCAGTATCTTTTTTTGAAATGCCCGTACCTATTAAATTGATAAATAAATCGCGTGGTATTGATACAACAGTTATTATAAACAGTTTTCAAAATAATGTAGGTCAAACCGTTCGTCTAAACCCCACATTTGGATTGGTAGATAGTGCTGTTTTTGACCCTGAACTTAGAATATTATCTAAAAACAATTCAGCCAAAATCACTTTTGTTATTCCAACACAAGAAATTGATAATCAATGGCTTGCAAAGATTTCGCCTAATCCAGTTTCTAATATTTTGACCTTTAATTTTCAAAATAATAAAACAGAAAAAGTTGTCATTCAAATTTTAAATGAATTGGGGCAAGTTGTTTATACTGAAAAAACAAACATCATCGTTGGAGAAAACAATATGAATCTGAATGTTCAATCCTTACCGAGCGGCATTTATTTCTTGAAATTGTCAACAAATGAGCGTTTATCAAGTCAGAAGTTTGTGAAATTATAGTGTTATTTTTGTCTCAAAATAGCTTTTTATACTGAGGGGTAATTCAAGTTGAATTTGTCGGGTCACGTATCGAATATTTTTAAAATATCCGATACGTATTTTAGATATGACCCGACAGCCATGACTGGAAAGACTACTAAGGACACTTTATTTCACCTTATCCCGCCTCTCTTTCAGTTCCCGCCAAGTCGTTAAAATAAGCCCATTATCTTCGATATATTTTTTTAAGTCAGGTGACAACATAGCCAATAAATCACCACGTCGTGTCATTTCAGAATCGGAAATATGCTTAAAAACCTCTGTCGGTGCTGTACAATGCATGATGACCATGGTGACGCCTGCTTGTAATTTCTTGAAAGATTCAATGTATTGTTGCGTCGAAATTTGTTGTAAGTCATTATCAGATAATATTTTATCTTTTGGATATTTGAAACCATAACTCACGTTGTGCAAATCGTCAAGTACCGGTAAGCCTGCTGCCCACAGCATTTTGCCCACAGCTGTCGTTTGCTCAATATTCAATCCAGTACTACTTGTTTCTTTCAAAATCATGGTGTTATGGCCGCCGGGAAACATAACAGGTATTTTTTGTTCCATGCCCAATTTGAGGTATTTTTCTAAAAATTCAGGCGTAGCGAACAAGGTTCCCATATGCGAATCGAGATGCGTTGGTTCAAAACCCATCGTTCTCGCTCTATCCAATTGACTTCTGATTTCTTTGTCAATCTCTTCTGGTTTCGCATGTGTCACCACGTCTTTAACGCCACGCCACATTGCCCCCTCAGTATCAACCAACCCTTGAACCGATGATTTACCCGCCAAAGGTCCCCACCGATAATCTTTCCATTCCGAAGTCAATGTTAGATGAAGTCCTGCATCGGTTTTTGGGTGCTCTTTCAGGTAATGAACAAATCCTGAAACCCAACCACAAGGCATCATCACACTCATAGATGTAGCAACGCCTTGTTCTGTTGCTTTTATCGCGCCCATATTAGAATCAAAAGACATACCTACATCGTCCACATGCAATATGATGACTTTTGCCCCTTTAGGAAAACCTAATTTTTCGGCATACGTTTGGCAAAAAACAATATGAGATAAAAAAAGAATAAAAAATAAAAATGTATATTTTTTCATATATTTATACTATTGATTACTTAGTTTTTATAATTAAATGTATTAGTTTTCGATTACCAAATTTTAGTGCGTTTCGCTTCATCGCGATACATTTTATTACCTTGTTTTATCCCAAATGCTTCATAAAATTCAGGTACATTCACAAAAGGTCCATTGACGCGTTCTTTGGCAGGTGCATGAACATCGGTCATCAACTGCCTTGCTAAAAGTTCTTTGGTTGTATGACCCATCCAACCGAGTGCATAACCCATAAAATAGCGTTGGAGGGGCGTATAACCTGCAATTTTTTCTCCTTTTTTATACTGTTCCGTCTTTTTGAATGCGCTCAAACCCAGCACAACACCGCCTAAATCGGCAATATTTTCGCCCAAAGTTGCTTCACCTCTGACGTGCATCGTATCAACAGGCATATATTCATTGAATTGAGCAACTAATTTATTGGCACGTTGAGCAAATTTAGCAGAATCCTCGGCAGTCCACCACATCTTAAGATTGCCTTCTGTATCAAATTGCCTTCCCTGATCGTCAAAACCATGCGTAATTTCATGTCCTATCGTTGAAGCAGCGGCATATCCATAAGCCACAGCATCGTCAACTTGTTCATCTGTAAAACCTGGAATCATAAAAATACTCGCAGGCATCACAATTTCATTGTTGGATGGATTGTAATAGGCATTGTACGTTTGAGGCGTCATGTCCCATTCGGTGCGGTCAACAGGTTTGTTGAGTTTGTTTACATAATAATTGAACCACCATTTATTAGCATTCAAAATATTGCGAACATAACTACTGCGGTCAATCGCCATGGCACTAAAATCTTTCCATTTGTCGGGATAACCTATCTTTTTTGTCACTTTATTGAGTTTTTCAAGGGCTTTTTCCTTAGTAACAGGACTCATCCAATCGAGTTGTTTGATATTTTCAGTGAAGGCTTCTCGTATGGCTTCGCTCATATCTTCATAACGTTTTTTAGCTTTTTGCGAAAAATATTCTTTAACAAAAAGCTGTCCTAAGGCATCGCCCAATCCACCTTCTTGAGCATCGAGCACCCGTTTCCAACGGGGTCTTTGTTCTTTTTTACCTTCCAATATTTTACCATAAAAATTAAAATTCTCTTGGTCAAAAGCCTTTGGTAAATAAGCTGCAAGCGAACTAACAAGGTTAAAACGCAAATAAGCTTTCCAATCGTCCAGACTAAATTTTTTCAAACTGGCTTCCATTTGCTTAAAAAATTCGGGTTGCCCCACAATGAGTGTATCCGTTTTAAGACCTGTATTTTTCAGTAAATTTGACCAATTTACTGAGGGGGTCGTTTTTTGTAAATCATTGACACTCATTTTGTTATAATTGGCATACGGGTCTCGAAGTGCTTCGATTGTGCGGTGTTTTTCTGCAAGGAAAGTTTCTAATTTGACAATAGAAGCGGCATATTTAGTGGCATTTGCTTCATTGTCACCCATCAGTTTTAGCATATTTGCAATGTGGAGCACATATTCTTTTCTAATGTTGACATTACGCGCATCTTTTTTGAAATAATAATCTCTTTCACCCAAGCCTAAACCGCCTTGCGAGACGTGCAAAGTATTCATTGCACTGTTTTTTTCATCTTGATATACTGATACGCGAAACATAGTGCCGATTTGGTTGGTGTGCATTTCTGCGACAACGTCTAACAAGCTATTTATGTCTTTAATCGCTGCTATTTTATCTATTTCAGGTTGAATCGGAGCCAAACCGGACGTTTCAATAGCGGTAGAATCCATACCTATTGACCAAAAATCGCCTATTTTTTGCTCATTTGTGCCTTTTGCTGCATTAGATTTTGCAGCATTTTCACTCACTATTTTCATTTTATTGTAAATATCGTTTTGAACCATTTTGCCAATACTCCATGAACTTTCACTGCCTGGAATCGGATGACTTTTTATCCAACCACCATTTGCAAATAGAAAAAAATCGTCGGCAGGGCTTATCGTTGTGTCAATATTGGCAGCCACAACATCTTCAGAAGGTGATTTTGAAGTCGCATGATCGTTTTTACAAGAGATAAAGAATAAAAAGAGAAAAGATAAGCAAATTAGTTTTTTCATTTTACATTCGTTTAAGTTAATTAAGACATACTTTTGAGGCAAAGAAAGCAATTTTTTATGGCTTTATTACAAAAGAAAAGGGCGATTAAAACTCGGAGCATCAGATGAGGTAGGGACAAAAAAAAATGCCAAACGGAAAAACCCGTTGGCATAAACTAACCATGAAAATAATTAACCAAACGTGTTATTATTTACCAAAACAATGCCAAAAAAAATCTATGTGTAATCTAATCTTTTTTTAAGCATCTTTTACTTGTTTTGTGGATGCCTATTTTTTACATTTATGCGAAATTTACATTTTTAAAAACATAAAATAAAACCTAATTATGGGTCGTTCTCCAATCTTTTTGCACACCATTGCTTGTATTTTTATCCCCCTCAGTATTTTTTTGGTCTCGTGCCATCCTGTTAAACCTTTTACGGATTATAAATCTCAAAAATCGGTCGTTGCCAACAAGGCGGTTGTTGCGGCGGCGCATCCTTTGGCTACAAAAGTGGGTTTAGACATTATTAAGCAAGGCGGCAATGCTATTGACGCAGCTATTGCCGTTCAATTTGCCTTGGCAGTTGTTTATCCACGTGCAGGAAATTTGGGTGGTGGTGGCTTTTTGGTCTATCGCAGTGGAGATGGCAAGGAGGTCTCAACACTCGATTATCGAGAAAAAGCACCCTCAAAAGCGACAAAGGATATGTATTTAGATGCCGATAAAAATGTGATAGAAGGTAAAAGTCAAAAAGGAGTTTTAGCTGCGGGTGTGCCTGGCACGGTGGATGGCTGTTACAAAATGTTCCAAAAATATTCAAAACTGAAAGATTGGAAAAAACTTGTGCAACCTGCTATTGATTATGCTCAATATGGCTTTGAGATTACAGTGTCTGAAGCCAACCGTTTGAATAACAGTAAATTAGAGTTTATTAAAAACAATACTAAGCCAACGGTTTTAGTTAAAAAAGATACATCTATTGCGTGGAAATCAGGTGATATTTTAAGACAAAACGACTTAGCAAAAACCCTCGAACGCATCAGAGACGAAGGCAGGAATGGCTTTTATGAAGGTAAAACGGCTGACCTCATTGTGGCTGAAATGCAGCGTGGCAATGGCTTTATCTCAAAATCAGATTTGAAAAACTATGAAGCCGCTTGGCGAAAACCGCTTGTGGGTAAATATCGGGGTTACGATATTATTACGATGCCGCCGCCTTCAAGCGGGGGTATTTCACTTTTACAATTGCTCGGTATTGTCGAAGACTACCCCCTCAGTAATTACGGCTTTCACAGTGCCGAGGCGATTCATCTTTTTGTTGAAGCAGAACGTCGCGTCTATGCTGACCGTGCGGAGCACATGGGTGATGCCGATTTTTTCCCCGTTCCAGTCTCTGGTTTGATAGATAAAACCTACGTTGTCAATCGTTTCAAAGACTTTATGCCCAATCGAGCGACGCGCAGCGAAGACGTGAAAGCAGGCAATCCCAAATCTGAAAAAGAAAATACAACCCATATGAGTATCGTCGATACTGAGGGGTCTGCTGTGAGCATTACCACGACTTTGAACGATAATTATGGCTGCCGCACCGTCGTTGGTGGTGCAGGTTTTCTGTTGAATAATGAAATGGACGATTTCAGCGTCAAACCTGGTGTCCCTAATATGTACGGTGCTATCGGAGGTGAAGCCAATGCGATTGTGGCTAACAAACGCCCCCTCAGTAGTATGACGCCCACCATCGTAAGTAAAGATGGAAAACTCTTTATGGTCGTCGGGACACCTGGGGGAACGACTATCATAACATCTGTCTTTCAAGTCATTACGAATGTCATTGACTTTAATATGGGTATGACGGATGCCACTCAAGCGAAGCGTTTTCACAGCCAATGGATGCCAGATGTGGTGATGGTTGAAAAAGATGCTTTTACAGATTTGACTGTTAAAAAACTGAAAAGTTTGGGTCATAATATCGTTTATCGTCCCTATATTGGTTTGATTGAAGCTATCTTGGTTCACCCAGACGGTAAATTGGAAGGCGCAGCCGACGGAAGAAGCGACGACGCCGCAGAAGGATTTTAAATAAATCATGTAATTCGTATTAGAAAAATCAATTTTTATAAAACAAACAACAAGAATATATTTAAAATTATGGCAAAGAAACCTAATCTAACCTTTTGGCAAATTTGGAACATGAGTTTCGGATTTTTTGGATTGCAATACAGCTTTGGTTTACAACAATTTATCATGTCGCCCGTCTTTCGCTACCTTGGCGCAGAGGAAGACAAATTACCCATTTTATGGTTAGCAGGACCCGTCACAGGTCTATTGATTCAGCCCATTATTGGCGCATTGAGCGACAAAACATGGTCTGAAAGATGGGGCAGACGCAAACCTTTCTTTATGATTGGTGCCGTCATCACCACCATTGCGCTCATCATGATGCCCCATTCCAAAACATTGTGGATGGCGGCAAGTCTTATGTGGCTTTTGGACGCAGGTTTGAACGTGACGATGGAACCCTTTCGCGCTTTTATTGGCGATAAATTGAACGATACACAACGCACTTTGGGTTTCGCTGTACAAAGCTTTTTCGTAGGTTTTGGGCAGATTTTGGCGAGTTTAATGCCAAAATTTATCCTACCTGCCTTCGGCATTGCTGTTGTGGCTTCTGCAACAGGCGGCATTCCTGAGTATGTGCATTATTTGTTTTATTTTGGTGCATTTGCAATTCTCGTTTCGGTTTTAGTAACCGTTTATACCACTAAAGAATATCCGCCCGAAGATATGGAAGCCTTCAAAGCTGAAAAAGCAAAAGGTTTTAGCATTACGCACATGTTTGCTGAGGTCGGCGTAGCATTGCGTGAAATGCCAAAAGTCATGCGTCAATTGTGGTGGGTCAAGTTTTTTACATGGTACGGTTTGCCTTTGATGTGGCAATATTTTTCCTTAGCCGTTGCGCGTCATGCCTATAATGCACCCAACCAAAATTCACCGGGATTTGAAGAAGGCACGGCTTATGGGGCGTTTTGTTTTACTTTTTTCAACGTCGGGTGTATCGCTGTATCGTTATTAATTCCATATTTAGCAAAAAGCTTAAGTCATCGCGTGATTCATGCCATTTTCTTAACCATCGGTGGCATTGGTTTTATATCAACTTTGATGTCTGATAACAGTCAAACCTTTGCAATCGCTATGTTATTAGTCGGATTTGCTTGGGGTTCCATCCTTTCTATGCCTTATGTGATGTTGGCAAATTCTGTTCCTCCAAAACGTATGGGTGTGTATATGGGTATTTTCAACGGTTTTATCGTTGTGCCACAAATCATCAATATGATTACTGTGCCGTTGTATTACAAATCGCTTTTAGGCGACGACCCACGCAATGCCCTCGTATTAGCAGGTATTTGCTTGATTTTAGCGGCTGGTTCATGCTTTTTAGTTGACAAAACAGATAGCAGTATCGAAGAGAGTGTTGACGGTGGAGCGCATTAATCAATTTTTTACAAAAAACAAATAAGACATCTTCTCTTACTGAGGGGGTGTCTTTTTTGTTTAAAAAACTAATTTTGCAAAAAAATCGAAACTTTGAATCTTAAAATCATCATTATAGGCGGCGGTGCTGCAGGTTTTTTTTCCGCTATCACTGCCGCCGAAGCCAATCCAAACGCTGAAATCACGATATTAGAACGTGGTAAAGAGGTTTTACAAAAAGTAAAAATATCCGGCGGCGGGCGTTGCAATGTGACCCATGCGTGTTTTATGCCGCAAGAATTGGTAAAAAATTATCCACGAGGTGAAAAGGCATTGTTAAGCCCATTTATGCGTTTTTCTGCTGCCGATACGATTGAGTGGTTCGAACAACGAGGCGTCGAATTGAAAACAGAAGACGATGGACGCATGTTTCCAATGTCAAATAATTCACAAACGATTATAGATTGTTTAGAAGGACAAGCGGCGCATTTAGGTGTCCAAATACTGAGGGGGTATCGTGTTGAAAATTTAGAACAAGTTGATAATCAATGGCTTGTAACAACCAATCGTCAAAATTTTACAGTTAATAGAGTGATGATTGCCGCAGGCAGTTCCACCGCCGTATGGGATATATTGAAGAAATTAGGGCATACCATCATTGAGCCCGTACCATCGCTTTTTACCTTCAATATTAAGGACAAACGCATTGACGGATTGGCGGGATTGAGTGTGCCAAATGCTTTGATTCAAGTTGAAAATTCAAAACTTAAAACCTCTGGACCACTTTTAATTACCCATTGGGGTATGTCGGGTCCAGCTATTCTTAAATTGTCAGCTTGGGGTGCAAGGCAACTTTATGACTTTGATTATCAATTTGTTGTAGGCATCAATTGGATTGGACAATACAATAGTGAGGAAGTAAAAAATGCTTTAACGTTTGATATTAAAACAAAAAACCTTAAAAAACTTGTTTTTAAGACCCCTCAGTATGGCATACCTTCAAGGCTTTGGCAACGCTTTTTGGAAGTTTCACACATCGGAGAAAGCTTAATTTGGGCGGATATTTCAAAAAAACAGATTCAAAGCCTTGCAGAACAATTGGCACAAGGTCGTTTTGAGGTCAAAGGAAAAAGCACCTTCAAAGAAGAATTTGTGACCGCAGGTGGTGTCAAACGCGATGAAGTCAACTTCAAAACCTTTGAAAGCAAATTGTTGAAAAATCTCTTTTTTGCAGGAGAAATCCTTGATATTGATGCCATCACAGGTGGTTTTAACTTTCAAGCAGCTTGGACAGGCGGTTGGATAGCGGGACAAGCCATGGCAATTAATTGAAATAACAAATATTTGTATTTATACACTTTTAAAAGTTTTTGTGCTTTATTTTTAAAGATTTAACAAATAAAACCATGAATTTTTATGATAAAACCTAATTTTATGCTTTGAAAATTTTAGAAAAATACAAAAGATAACCTTATGTCTCAGCTTCAGAAACCTAAAATCTTATGGGAATTACTCGATTCTTCAAAAAATTCAACGCGCATAAATCGGTATATGCGGTGGTTACACCGTCGGTATAACGTAGATTTTCGGGAATACAATGAATTGTATCAATGGAGTATTGATAAACCCGCCGATTTTTGGCTGTCAATTTGGCAATATTTTAAAATCAAATCTTATACTCCTTATCAACAAGTGTTATCGGACGATGCCATGCCTCATACGAAATGGTTTGAAGGGGCAACATTGAATTATGCCGAGCACATTTTAAATGGTCGAACAGATTTTAGTCCTGCTATTAAGTTTTTATCTGAAGATACCCCCCTCAGTACAATCGGGTGGAGCGAACTGGAAAAACAAGTAACAAATATTGCTGCTTTTTTAAAAGAAAATGGTGTGGTAAAAGGTGATCGCGTCGTTGGTTATTTGCCCAATATTCCCGAAGCAGTGGTGGCTTTTTTAGCAGCTGCGAGTTTGGGGGCGATATGGTCGAGTGCTTCGCCAGACTTCGGAACGGCTTCTGTTATTGACCGTTTCGCACAAATTGAACCTAAAATCCTATTTGCGGCGGATGGCTACCGTTACGGCGGAAAAGCCTTTAACCGATTGGAAACTATAGAAGAAATTGCGCTACAGTTACCGACGGTCGAAAAAGTCATTATTATTCCTTTTTTAGATAAAAACTTTGAAAAATACGCAAAAACAGTAAATTTTACCTACGAAATATGGCAAAATGCCTTAAATACTGAGGGGGGTAAATTGACTTTTGAACCCGTTGATTTTGCACATCCGCTTTATATTTTATTCTCTTCGGGTACAACGGGCATACCTAAAGCAATTGTACACGGTCATGGAGGCATTTTGTTAGAGCATTTCAAATATTTGGCATTTCATAATGACCTGAGTGCGGGAGAAACCTTTTTTTGGTACGCTACAACAGGATGGATGATGTGGAATTTTGCTGTTTCGAGTCTTCTTCTTGGTGGTACCTTGTTGATTTATGATGGTTCACCTGCTTATCCGACACTCGATTTCTTGTGGCAATTGGCACGGGATGGCGCAGTCAATCACTTTGGCACCAGCGCGCCCTATATTGTATCGTGTATGAAGGCAGGTTTTGATACTAAAACAGAGAAAATCAAGTTAAACGCGCTGCGTTCTATTGGTTCTACGGGTTCGCCACTGCCTGACGAAGCTTTTTCATATATTTATGACCATATCAAAAAAGATGTGTGGTTGGCTTCCATTTCTGGTGGAACAGATGTGTGTACGGCGTGGGTAGGCGGATGTTTATTGTTGCCCATAGTGAAAGGTGAAATTCAATGCCGTTGTTTGGGTTGTGCGTTGGAAAGTTGGGACGAATTGGGCAATCCAATTATCAATGAAGTAGGGGAGATGGTGGTGACAAAACCCATGCCTTCTATGCCTGTTTATTTTTGGAAAGATGAAAATTTTGAAAAATATAATGCTTCATATTTCGACATATACCCCTCAGTATGGCGGCATGGTGATTGGGTAAAAATCACTGAACGTCAATCACTTATCATTTATGGTCGCAGCGATGCAACGCTCAATCGGCAAGGTGTGCGCATCGGAACGGCTGAAATTTATCGGGTTTTAGATGCCATTACAGAGCTTAAAGATGCTTTAATTGTTAATTTAGAATTGAAAGGCGGCGAGCATTTTATGCCTCTTTTTGTGGTTTGTACTGAGGGGGTGAATTTAGATGACAATTTAAAATCTAAGATAAAAAAATCGTTGCGAGAAGCCTATTCCCCGCGCCATGTTCCTGATGATATTATCGCTGTTTCCGACATTCCATATACGATTTCTGGTAAAAAATTGGAAGCACCCGTCAAAAAAATCCTTATGGGCGTGCCCCTCAGTAAAGCTGCCAATTTAGGCAGTGTGCGGAATCCTAAATCATTAGATTTTTTTGTGGATTTTGCTTCAAAAACAAGATAGCGTTTTTTTGAACACTGATTTGCCTGATTTGCTCTGATTTTTTCTTTTTTTGTAACTATATCACATAGTTGACAATAGGTGTTTTCACATAGAAAACACAGTTTTTTAGTATAATCTCTATGTTTCCTATGTGAAAATCTTCTATTGTGCCTCTGTGATAAATAGTTACAAATGGTTTAAATTATCCATTTTCCGCTATCCATTATCCATTAAGTATATACATCAAATATTATTTCACTTGCACCCGAATACCTTCCGAATGGCTTGTGAACTCAGGTGCGTACATACATTGTATTGTCGTTACGCCATTCGACATATCACCGCGGTGACTCACCACAAGAGGATATTCAAAGACATACGTGCCGCGGGGTAAATAATCAAAAAAGAAATTGGTTGCTGCATCGCGGGTACTCTCATAGTAGCCCAAACCCCCTTGCCATTTGTATTTGCTCAATACATTTATCGGTTCAAAACCCGATGCACGCATGTCTTTCATGTGTACGAATTCCATATCTCGGTCAACCCGTAACTCGATTCTGACCTTTATTTTGTCGCCTGTACTGAGGGATGTCTTTTCGTCTATGGGCTTCATTATCAATCCTTTATCACCATTTTCTTCTTTGAAAAGCAATTTGTTCATTTTCAAAGGCGTGGCCTCAAAGTTTTTTATTTTGTCCAAATTTTCAAAATATTGCCAATACATCGCGCCCCACGCCACAACTTTATTTGGATTTTTGACTTCCACATTTGCCATTTTGGACGAAATATCCGCTTTGTCAAACGCCGTTTTAAAGTAGCCTGTACCTGCTTCTTTGTCCATTTTTGCGACGTCTAATGCCTTGCCACCCACTGTAATGTTAATATCTGCATCTTCTAACAACCAATTATCACCAGTTTTTAATAATGCATAAACGGCTGATGCTGTGGCTTTTGTGGTTCTCCAAGCATTAGTTTGTTTGTTTTTCAACAACCATAATTTCAAATTATCAACGGCTTTGTCATCTTTTACTTCGTTGAAAAGTTCAATCATTAAGGATTGCGTTTCAATCGGCATTTCGTACCAATAAAAACCATTTGCAGTTTTCCAATACATACCCATTTCATCGTTTTGAATCGCTTTTTCTTTCAACGATTTGACGATTTTTGCAGGTGTTTGGAATTGTCCGAAAACCTCATTTGAATAACGCATCAAAGCCAAAGCCAACAAACCTTGTTCATAAATACTCTTTTTCAAACCGTATTTTTCACCTTGATTTAAGAAATATTGAAACATTTTTATTTGTTCAATCCTTTGATTTGGGAAAAAAGAACGTGTATAAAGATAGTGGATGACCAATGACGATAAGTTGTCATCTTCCATTTTGAGGCGTCCTTTGGCGGCTTCTTTTTCTAAGTCTTGATAATATTCAAATGCCCGTTCATCGCAATAACTGACTGCTTTTGCAACCATTTCCTTAGTTTTCAAGTCCGAATCGAGCAGTTTTACACCCAATTTGTCCAAATGACCGAATCCCTCAGTCATGTATTGGGTGATGTACCAATTGTCACGACCGCCTGGAAACCATGCAAAACCGCCATTACTTAGTTGCCTGTCTTGCATTTTTTTCACTGCCGTTGTTGCTTCATTTGCCATACGATTCAAATCGAATAACAAACCGATGTTTTTCTTCTGAATTTCTTCACTTTGAGCCTGTAAAACCCACGGCGTTTCTTCCAGTAAAGCGTATTTCAATTCTTGATTTTTTGACAAATTGGACAATAACGCTTTTGTATCAATGTTTTTCCAACGCTCAAAAACCGCTTTGATTTTTGGATGCGAATTGGCAACCGACGTGGCTAAACTATTGGCATAATAACGTGAGAAAATCTGCTCGGTACATTCATAAGGATATTCCATCAAATAAGGCAAGGCTTGAACGGCGTACCACGCAGGATTTTGCGTAAATTCAAGCGTTAACTTATTGTTTGTCAATGTATTAGATGAATTGTTTTTCAACGATTCAAATGTGAATTTCTTTGTTTCACCACCTCTAACACTTAATGGCAGCGTTTCCGTTACGAGCATACGATTGGTCAAAACGGGTAACGTATTTTCCTCACCATCGCTAAAATTACCTGCTTTCGCAATGACGCGATAAGTCACCGCCTGTACTTGTCCGATGGGAATTTTGAGTTTCCATGCCAGCGGAGAGCTTTCGCCGCCCTTCACATCAAAAGATATTGTAGCGTCTTTATTATTCAACAAATCGTCAATCGGTTTCATAGTCAAAGCGTCGAACAATTCGAGTTTTGCAGACCCCCTCAGTATAATGGCAGTCAAATTGCTCACTTTTGCCGTAAATTCAATGTCATCACTTTCGCGTAAAAAACGGGGTGCATTCGGGAAAACCATCAAATCCTTTTGCGTCACAACCGTTTTTTCAGAAAAACCAATTTTTAAATCCGTTGTATGCGCCATGGCGAGAAATTTCCAACGGGTCAAAGCTTCATTCATTTTGAATTTGACAATAACGTTACCCTCCATATCGGTCATCAATTCAGGAAAAAAGAAAACCGTTTCGTTGAGGTTTGTGCGGATTTTGACGGTGGATAAATCCTCCTTCGGTGCTGTTTTCTTGTCTTTTTCTTCAGAATTATAGGCAGCAGCAGCAGTATCAGCCTTCATCTGTCTGCCACCTTGTGGAGAAGGCGGTGGTGGTGGTGATTCACGCATTTGTTTTTGCATGGGTTTCGCAGCCGAAGTGACCATAGCGGACTCCATTGCTGCACCACGCATGAGTATAGGTTGTGCCCCATAAAAATTAAACCCAAACCAATTCAAAGAACGATAGGTTTTTGTTTCATCGCCAGTATAATTTCTATCAAGTTGATAGTAAAAACCTTGTGAATATGTTTCGCCAAAACTGGGTGCATTGTAGTTGTAAATTGGATAATGCGTCGGATAAAGACTTAATGCCCAATGGTTGGCTGCAAACTGGTCAAGCGAAGCATCGTACATCGTAGCAGCCATTTCTGCAAGTACTTTATCCTTGTTTTGACCACTGATTTTGATGCGCCATTCTTCTTCACTCCCTGGCATCATTTTATCCCTAAACGTTTGATATTCAAAGTCTAATTCTTTATTTAAAAAAGGTATTTGAATGACTTTGGTTTGCAAAGTAGAGCGATTATCCATTACATAACTGACGTGCAAAAAGATATTGCCGCGATATTCTTCTTCCAATTTTACGGCATATTCGACCATGCCTTCAATCGGATGCCAAGAGCGTTTGACAATTTTGCCATTAATTTCTTCTTCAATTAAGACATTTAAACGTTCGGAAGAGGTGCCATAATGCAAAGTCGCTGTTTGTTTTGGCTCATACGAACCACGGTCGAGCCAAGAGAAAAACGTTTTGTTTGCAGGAACAATATCGTCATTTGTGTCATATATAAGGACGTGTTTGATGAGTTCAATTTTTTCGCCTGTTGCATCCGTTGTTTCCAAAGTAAAGCGATACACACCTGGTTCGTATTTGCGAATGTCTTTTGTTTCCACAAAACTCGTGTCCATTCCAGCATCAGTTGCGGGCAACGCCTTAGTTGAAAAAGTGGTTTCGGAAACGACTTTTTTAACTAACCAGTTTTCAACTTTATCTTCATTTTTGTAAGGAATTAAAGGAAAATCACGTTTAAAAACATCTTCTGCAATTGAATGCGTATCAGGCACCGCCCAATATCGTTCAATAAAAGGACGACGTGGCGATGCTAATAATTCGATTTTTACTTTGCCCTTGGCTGCCAAAGGTTGCCCATTCAGATTGTTGGTTGTAATTTTAACCGTTTTTGCTTCTTTGCGATTCATTTCAAGCGGTAATTCTATATCGATATTCATAGATATATAACCAATTGAAACAGTAGATTTTGTGCTGTGTGTTTCGCCATTAATGTCTGTCACATCGGCATAAACAGCATATTGAAAAACAGGTTTTTTATCCTTTGGAATAGACAAATCGGGCAAGGCTTTGAACGTAATGTCAAACTCACCTTTTTCATTCGTCGTTGTTTCGCCATGTGCAATTTCTTGACTTGCCGTAGCGTAAGGATTCCAATCCCAAAAACGCCAATAAGGAAAACGGACTTCTCGCACAACACGATATTTTACCTTTGCACCATCAATGTTAGAGCCTGCAAAAGCCTTTGCTTCCCCTTTTGTTTTTACATCTTGATTCAATGTAAAATCACCCGTCAAAGGCAGCATTTTAACTTCAAATTTGGGACGTTTGTATTCTTCAATGCGAAAATCTATCTGTCCTCCAATATTAGATTGAATACTCATTCTGCCCAACAAACCAGTGGTGGGTGCTGTAAAAAAGCCATTAAAAGTGCCGAAACTATTGGTTGTGAGCTTCAAACTGCTCACCTTTTGTCTATTAACATCAAGAAACGTCACTTCAACTGGCGTATTTGGTTTGATGCTGGGTGTTCTAGACCCCTCAGTATTTTGGCTATAAACCAAGCCTTTGAAGTAAACCGTTTGCCCAGGACGGTAAATTGCTCTATCCAAAAAGAACTGTGTTTGCGTAACAGTACGATTTTCGGCTTGATAAAAGTAATTAGAAAAACCATCACCCGTAATCAATGAATCTTTCCCATAAATGAATTTTGCTGTAAAATATTTATTTTTAGGCAAACGCGAATAAACGAATCCGTTGCGGTCACTGACTGTTGTGCCAATCTTTATCTTTTCATCTGAACGAGTTTTGGAGTTGTAGCGACTTTCCCAATATTCAACCGTTACACCTGCCAAAGGCGCACCCGAAGAACGGTCAACCATGACAAACTCATTCGGTTCGTCGGCACTTGTGCGTTGCCAATAAGCAATATTAGAGACATTAAAAATGGTGTAAGTGACTTTTGCATTGTTTTTAAGAGCATATTTATCGTTGTCTGCCGCCAACATAAGATAGGTACCTGTCGGTAATTTGTCTATTTTAATTTCCGTAGTGTGGCTGTTATAATCATCATCGTTGGGCAGTATTGCCGTCCCTCTTTTAACGATTGGTAGACTGTTATAATACTTCAAACGGTCTTGTTCATCATTGAAATTACGCCTATTATTGTGTTCATAAATCCTAATAATTTTATAGTAAATCGAGTCTAAATTCTTAAAATGAACAGACGACAAAATGGCTTTATTAGGCACATTCACCTCTTCAATTTTGAAATCTACTGAGGGGTTCGTTATTTCGTCGATTAAGGCACGACAAGACCCTGCGCCGTAGGCTGTTGGATACTTTTTAATGGCTTCTTTTGCAATTTCAAGGGCTTTTTTATTGTCAAATTTGCCAATATTTTCTGGATTTGGTTGCCAATTAGCGGCTTTATTGTGGTGATGCTGCGCTATTTTCAAGGAAATTTCAACATAAGCTGGATTGTTTGCGTATTTGCTGCGCAAACCTTCAAGTGTTTTGATATATAAATCATCCTTATTCGACATCACGGCATTTTGGTGCACAAATGACAATCTTATGAGGTCTGCATCAATCAAAGCTGTGGGATTTTCATCTTTTAAATGGAAGCGTAAAACCTCTTGCATCAGCTTTAAAGTCCATAACTTCATAGAGGTCGAGTCAGGGCTTTCTAAGTTGATGCCGACAAATTTTTCAGGTATTCCGAACAAGTCTTCATTGCTTAATTCAAACGTATAACTGGGCTTAGACAAATAAGTTTTTTCATCCATGAAATAATCAATCGCCCGGTGTGCTAAAAAATCAAAAAGTACAGGTCTGCGTTCGTCCGACCCCGCAGTCGTAATGGCATCAAAAATTTTAATAGCGACCTCTTTTGAACGGTCATCATTAAGGCTTAGCCTATAGAGTAGGGCAGATTCGTCAGACAATTGTTGAATTGTCCAAGTGCGTATATCATCTGTTTTAAAGTTAGTTGTATTTGTTCGGTCGCGTAAACGCCAAATATTATTATCCAAATACCGCGAATACATCTCTGCCAACATAGACTGCAAAATTTGTTTTGTTGGAAATGCAGCCTTATCCATATCTGCGTGCATAGCGTTAACCGCTTTGACAAAACCATCTTCTTCTAATTCAGATGTATATTTAGCTTGATAAATAAGAGATTTGATGAGTTGAGAAGGATTCCCCTCTTTTTTAGATTTTGCCAAAAGTTCTTCAACTTTTTGAAGGGCAGACTTAGGCAAGCCTTGACCTTCAAGGACAGAAATTTCTTTCCATTCCTTAGCATATTCATCGGTTCTAAATTTCATATTTTGAGCGTTGAGACCGCTTATAAACATAAGTACGGGGAGAATAAAAATGAATTTTTTCATAAGATAATTGACTTCGTGAATAATAAAACCTACCAGAGTTTGTGGTATTTAAACGTTAAGAATTGGTTGTTATGTTGCGTTTGGACTTAGAAACGATTAAAAGTTACACACATATTGTTTTTTATCACTCTTAAAAGTAAGATGCACAAAGGGAAAGTTTTGGTAGGCGATAGCGTAGGTGTTAACGTTAATTTAACTTTTTTATGAATTTTGAACAAAGCTAAGCATAAACAATGCCTTTTTTTATTTTAATGATGAGAAAAGATTGGCTTTTGATAATCATCGTATTGGTTTGAACATCAACGTTTTGTATCCACTCCTTTATAATGGCATGAATTTGGCATAAACAGATTAAACATACTAGCGTTTTGTAAAATATATTCATGTTTTAAGTACTATGTGAAATAATAAACTCATAACTAATCTGCTCATTCAATGAGAAAACTTTATTTGAAACCATTTATTTTCCTCCTCTTCTGTGCTGCTTTCACCTCCTCACTATTGGCACAAAATGACAATCTGAAAGTTGCATTCAAAGATGCTGCCTCTGCACCTAAAAACTTAAACGTGTGTGGCGACGAAGCAACCGTTACAATGACTGTCAGCACTGAAGGATCGATTTCTGCAACACGACGCAACCTGTCGGCAACCTTAAAACTTTTCAAAGGCGTACAATTCGTCCGTTTTAATGCTGTTGGAACGTCTACGGGTGTCATAATTAACAGGTCAAACGGCGAGGGTGCGACATTTAGCTTACCAGCTTTGACACCTGCGAGTGGCAATTCATTTGTCAATATCAGCTATGTTATTCGCGTCAATTGCGAATATACAGATACATTGACACGCAACGATTTGATAGATGTGAAAGACGTTTGGGACTTCCGTTATGATATGGGCACGTCGTCAGGTTTGACCGAAACGGATAATTCAACGCCTTATCGTGACCAAATCAAAGTGCCGTTCTTCACTGTATCGGTGACAAATAACGCAACCTCTGCGCGTGTCGGTTTGTGCTTTCAACGAACGATTCTTATCAATAATTCGGGTTTAGATGGCTATATCAAGGGCTTTGAGTATCAAAATACGCAAGGTGCGGGCATTTCTGTGCAAAGTATGACCATAAACGGTCATGCTGTTACCTTTACGAAAGCACCCGTTTTCAATGTGGCAGGAGATACTTCCATCTCAGCGATTGTTCCAGATTCTCTTTTCCAATACAATACTCGTGGACCTTCATTACCATCAGACGGCGATTTGCTTTTTGAGACTGATGAAACGGTGACAATCATTGAGACATTTTGCGTTGTCAATTGCAACAAATCTCGTACAAGTATACACGCCATGTCATGGGGTTGTGATGCCCGTTTTTGTAACACTATTTCAAGACAAGACATCATTCGACTTGGCGAAGGGCAAGTGAACGTCGGGTTTGTTGGGCAAGGCTCCACACCTGATATTTTGGGAGGCTATTGTCTTACGGGTCGTTCTTCGGTCAAGTTCATCAATAATGGCGTAGAAGTTGACCCAGGCACTGCCACTATGTATGACCTTGAACTCGGTGTCGGCTTAGGCGATTCTATTTTGTTGAGCAATGCAGGATATCGGATTACAAAAATAACAGTGGCGGGTGTCGAATTACCGACCCCCTCAGTAGCTTTGGCAGATTTGCGCAATAATCCATTATTTACAACCGACCCCGATGGTGCAACCGGTTTGGCGGACACTGATAGTGATGGTTATTTTGATGATTTACCCGTTGGAAAATCGGTTGAAGTGATCATAGAGTATGAGGTGGATTGTAATGCATCGTTGTCAAATAGAGCTGATAATTGCAAGAATGACTTTGAAACGGCTTTTAATGGTCAGTTGAACTATACCGACTTATGCGGCAGCCGCAATCAAGTTATCAAACCTCGTTATTTTGCGCCTTTGAATGTTAATGATTTGGTTGAAAACTGCACCGAACCAGATGCTAATACGGACGAAAAACCTTTCTCAATACAGCACCTTGAAAGACGCAATATTTTTAATTTTGATAGAAATTGCAATGGTCAAGAAGAAATATTGGTCAAAGTGAAAGTGCCAACAGGCATTAAGGCGATTAAAGACTCAATGTATATGCTGCGATTTGCAGATACCATGTTTTTGAAAACCATGACTCAGATTGGGGATACCGTTTATATGTCTTTTCGTTTAGATTCTGTCAAACAAAAAGGTGACTTTTCGAATCAATTAATCCCTGTGGATTATATCAACGGCGACTATACGGTCAACTTTGGCTTCAAAGCCACGTGTTCTGCCTTGCCGGGGGCGACAAATTTCCCTATGGAATTAGCGTTTTCATGCCCGCCTTGTGGCTGCCAACATGTTTGGTATTGCGATACTTTGGATGGACCACGCATACATTATGCGTCACCGCCTTGTGTCGCAAATGTGGCGTATAATTGTATAAAAGGTTTAAAAACGACTGATTTTTCGGCTGAAAGAACGACTTTGGGCTATACGGATGGCACATATACAACAAAAATAGCACCTGAAAATGCGAATTTAAAAGTCGCAATGCCTTGTGATTCTGTCCGTATGACCGTATTAAATGTCGTAGGCAATGACCCTATTTCAGATTCGATAGGCATTCGTATCTCGTACAATAATATTACAAAAAATGCCCAAACCAATTTGAATGATATTTTTAAATATGGTAAAGGTTTTGTTGAATTTGTAAAAGGAGGGCAGACCTATAAATGTGCTGTTGATACGACCAACATAAGCGTTATCAGAACTGACTCCACTAAATTTATATATATTGATTTAAGCAGTTGTTTGACGACGCTTAATATTGCCCCCCTCAGTAGGGGCGATTCCGTTAACTTTTATGGAGATTTTACCGTCACAACCGATGGACCTTTTAAGAATACATTTGAAAAAATACCACAACTTAGGGCTTATGGTTATCATGTGGATGGCGGCGAGGAATTTGCTTGTGATAATTTTGGTGAAACATTCCGTGTCGGGAAATCGCAGTCTATTTTCTCTTTTCCAAACTCATCGAACTATCCAAAAGGTTGTTCAGAAGCGAATTTGGAGTATAAAATTATTATGATAAACAATGGTTATTATGACCATTTTGGTAACGAATACCGTCAATCCGTAGGCGTTGACTCGTTTTCAGTACAATTTGAACCAGAGTTTATTCGAGCATTTACGACCCAAGTTGAGGTCTCTATTCCTGACCATCCGTTTGCGGGCAATAGTTTTTACCCCCTCAGTAATTTGGACTCAACGGGGCTTTTTGTCGTGCGTTTTGATACTTTAAGACTTGTCCCTTCGCTCAATCGGGTGACAAGTTATGCTTTTAATTTACGCATTAAAGCCATACCAAATTGTCGCTCTCTGACAGGTAGTGCTTTGAACAATAATACGTTTTCATTCAAACCTAAAATTTTCTATCGTGACCGTTACTATGCCTTAGAAATAGGAGACGGCTCATGTTCACCTTATATCCGTGATTCGGTTCAAAATGGCGACATCGTTTATACTGATCCACCTGCTTTGACTCTCGTGCCCGTTACCAATCCATCGGTTTCAACGGCAAGCGATACAGCAACTTGGGTGGTTAAACATTGCAATACTTCGAACCGCGGCGGTGCCAATTCAACGTGGATTAGTATTGAACCCAACCCCTCCGTACAGAACTTTACGGTTTTGCGTATGCGAGATATTACGGACAACTCAAACCAATTTGATTTAATACTTAGCAGATATGGCAATAATGGACGTAATACCTATGCTTACACCAATCCATTAACGATTGCTTCGCCTGATAAAAATCTCGATGATATTTGTAATATCATAGAAATCAAGGCTTTAATTGGTGATTGTGGTGAAAGTAAACTTGATATTAATTCAGGTTGGAACTGCGAAAAATCTACTGATACGCTGTGGAGTCCATTGCTGTATCCGCCTTGTACTGACTTGACAGTGGCAGGTTCTGTGACGACAGAATCACCCTTTTTGGATGCGAATTTTTTCAATCAATCGCTCAACAAACCTGGTATCTGCGACTCAACTATTTTTGAAATTTTGTTGAGAAATACGGATTTAGGAAAGATTTTCGACGTTCGTACACGTATTACCTTACCGCTTTTGGGTGCAACTTATATTCCCTCAAATGTAGAAGTCGCCTACCCTTCGAGCGCACCTTATCGTCGTGCATCAGGTGTTCCAACGGTCGTAGGTCTCAACGAACGAGGTCGCACTTTTGAATATGCTAATTTTTCAAAATTAGATACTTTTTTGCACAATAATGGCTTAAAAGGCTTTGACCCGAACAATCCAAATGACTCAAACGAGGTGAAAATTCGTTTCAGGTTTTCCAACGATTGTGAATTCAAAAGTGGTTCGTTATTATACTTTTCTTTTATCGGAAGATCATCATGTGGAACGCCATCTAATAATGAAATTGGAGAATCATTGCCCATCCAAATTAAAGGAGCTGAGTTGGTTACGCCAAAACTTTATTCAGTAAGTAATAGCCCTACTAATAATTTTGTACCAGGCAGTGAGTCAACGATGGAGGTCTTTTTCACCAATTTAACAACCACCCCAAGCGATTCAAGTGATAAAATAGCTGTAAAACTACCTGCGGGCATTCGCTATGTGCCGAGTACATCAACCGCCGTTCAACCCATTTCTTGGACGCCCGGCGAGCCGACAATTCGAGAAGTCGGTGATATCCAAGTATTGACTTGGTACCAACCACGCAATGTCGTGCAGTTTGAACAAGGTGTTTTGCGTTTTAATGTTGTCACGTCTGATACCTTAGGATGTATTGGCGGCGGTATACGGACGATTGGCATTTCCACAATGGCGGAAAAGGAACTTATTTGCCAAACATCCCAAAGTTTTTGTCGCATTGATATTATTACAACAAGTGATGGCGAACACTTTTACGATATCCCCCTCAGTACAGACAGCATCGCAATCAGTTCTGTACCAATTTTAACGGGTGGCGTCATTCATGTGCGTCGCAATGAATCCATTGTTTTAAGGGCTTCAGGAACGTCTGTACAATGGATTGATGTGGCAAATAATGCAGTTTTAGGTACAGGCATGACCTTGAATTTTACGCCGACAAACGCTGAAACGACCATCAGAGTAGAATCTACTTCTGGTAATTGTTTAGCACCCACAACGGTGCGTATTTTTATGGTATCAGATACTACGCCACCGACCATCCTTGTGCGTGATACGACGATTGGTTGCCGTGACTCGTTCCCTTTTATTTTCCCCGTTGTTACCGACGACTCCGACCCCAATCCCTCAGTAACATATACAGATGTCATCGAACCGTTACAACCCTGCGGTGACCGTTTATTGCGTACTTGGACTGCCACAGATGCGTCTGGAAAAACAGCTTCTGCTACGCAAATTATTACCCGTATTGATAGAAATCCACCCGTAATAAGACCCAGAAATGCACAACTTGTCGCCTTGAATTTTCAAAACGGTGACACGTTAACCGTTGATTGTCAACACACTCCGCTGTTTAATGTTTTTGATATGAATTATACAGACGATTGTGACAACAACATTTCTAAGTCATTTGTGGATTTAGCGATAAGATTTGGACATTGCCAACAAGACGGTTTTATTACCTTGTTGGACTGCGAATGGCGGGCAGTTGACAAATGTGGTAACACAGCGACTTTCAAAATATTCATAAAAGTAATAGATAATGATACACCGCGCATCGTCAATTTACCCATTGATATTACGGTTAATTCTATCAGTGAAGTGCCGATTAGACCTACCAATGTTTATGGTCAAGACAATTGTGATGACAATGTAGATGTTCAATTCAGAGAGACGAATCATGCAGATACATTAATCATTCGGAAATGGGTATTGATGGATGACTGTGGCAATAAGGCAACAGGCGTTCAATATATCACTATTCGTCCCAGAATTGTAATTCCTCGTGATACGGTACCCCCTCAGTATATTCCAGATAATGTGTTGATTCCAAACAATTTTAGGCGTGGTGATTCCATTCTTTACAATGGTTGCGAAAAGGCTTTTATCATCAGTGATATGAGAGTAACCGACAACTGGGATAGAAACCCACGTGTCACACTCGATTCGACTATTATTAAGGGTAATTGTCTTGTTGATGGGTTTATTAGTTTGAAAAAATACACTTGGACTGCTACAGACAGTTCTGGAAATGTGGCAACGTTTGTCATTAATTTAAAAATTGCGGATAAAATTGCACCAACCTTCAACACGCCACCCAATGATATTGTCTTAGCACAAGGCGAAACTTTTCCACAAGTTCCGAACGTCAATGCCATAGACAATTGCGAGTTAAAGTCTGTAAATGTTAACATGGTTCAGTCTGTTGTCGGTAGAGATACTGTTTTCACAAGGACTTGGACGGCTACTGATGTGTGCGGCAATACAGCAACAGTGCAACAAAAGATTACGCGGCGTGGCATAATTGTTCCGCCTCTGGATACCATTGCGCCAGGTATTGTATTGATTAATCCTTTATTGCGAAAAAGCCGTCACAGTGGAGACACGCTATTGTATAATGGCTGTGATTTTGCCTTCAATATCAATGATATACGTGTGACAGATAACTTGGATAGAAATCCAAGGGTGCAACTGGATTCGACGGTTCGATTTGGTAACTGTCCCGTTGACGGATTTTTGAGTCTCAAAAGTTATAGATGGATTGCAACAGATAGCTCTGGAAATTCAGCGAATTATCTTGTCTATTTGCGAATTACCGATTCGATTGCACCCGTTTTAAGTGGTATTCCTGCTAATATCACCTTATCTCAAACTGATCCTTTTCCAACAGATGCACGCATTAACGTTGTTGATAATTGCACTACGCCGAATGTAGATGTCCGTATTGTTCCGTCTATCGTCGGTAGAGATACTATTTTTACACGTACTTGGACAGCCGTTGATGAGTGTGGCAACATAGCAACAGCGCAACAACTCATTACGAGACGTGGTCCCGCGATTGTCCCGCCGGATACCATACCCCCTCATTATATAGTGGTTGATTCTCTTATAATCGGGCGACAAAATAACGATACCGTTGTCACAGGTGTTTGTAATCAGTCTTTGCAACTAAACAGCATTTTAGTATTCGATAATCGAGATTCAAATCCGAGGGTACAGTTTGATTCGACAATTGTTAATGGCAACTGTCTGTTAGATGGTTATTTGACACTAAAAACCTATAAATGGACCGCAATAGACAGTTCAGGCAATACATCTTCGTTTAAGATTTATCTGAAAATTCAAGACATTATACCACCACAAATCCACGATGTACCCGCTGATATCACCATATCTGCCACCGACAGATTGCCGGCTGCCAATGTAACAGCAACGGATGATTGTACAAATCCAACTTTGACGATGGATATGACCATCATTCAAAGTGGCAACGATACACTTTTTGTCAGGACTTGGACAGCCGTGGATGAATGTGGTAATACCAGTACTGCGCGTCAAACCATCTTCAAACGCGGTCAAATCAATCAAGACCATGGTCATGTTATTGATAGCACATTGATAAAATTAGTGGTTGGTCAAAGAGATACCTTCTGTTTCAAAGGTGTACACCCCGACAGCACATATACTGCGACCAATATTTGTCCTGATTCAAGCAACAATACAGCGACTTTTACTTTGATTCGAGGCGGAAAATGTGTCGTTATTCAAGGTATAGCTGTGGGACAGTCAAAAGCTTGTTTCCAAGTTTGTGATATTCGAGGGCGTTGCGATACAACTTATATTACGGTTGTTGTTACAGCCAAAATTGATTCATTGCCTATTTTAGTTGAGGATTATGCAGTGACACGTAAAAATAAGGCGATTGATATTCCTGTATTTCAAAATGATTCTGTCCCTGGCAGCATAACGACCTATAACATTCTCATCAATCCAAAATTTGGAGAAGCCACGACGAAGTTATCAGGGAAAACGTACAACATCGTGTATGTGCCAAAGCCAGATTTTTGTTCAACGGCACGGGTAGATAGCCTTATTTATCAAGTATGTAATAAGTTTGGTTGCGCCAAGACGACCGTGTATGTGCGTATCTTATGTGAAGGATTGATTGTTCGCAATGGATTTACGCCCAATGATGATGGTAAAAATGACTTTTTCACCATCGAAAACTTAATAGACTACCCCAATACTCAGGTCACTATTTATAACCGTTGGGGCAATAGGGTCTATTTTAGCAAAGATTACAAAAATGACTGGAAGGGTGATTTCGACGGTTCAAGCTTACCAGATGGGACATATTTTTATCAGATTTTACTTGAATCAGGCGAATCCTTGTATGGTTATTTACAAATTCTACATTAAATTTGGTTTTAGATGAAGTTGAAACAGCGTCTTGCTTGCAAGATGCTGTTTTTTTTGTGCTTTATACTGAGGGGGGTATAAAAACAAACGCCTTTCGGTTTTGAAGCGAAAAGCGTTTTTATTTTATGATTTTACAAATTTACAAATGTAAGTCTTTCCTTTTGTCGTTTTAAATTGCAAAAAATACATGCCTATATTTAAGTCATGCACATCAATTTTTAATTGATTGCTTGATTCAACTTTTAAAGATTGAATATGACGACCCGTTAAATCATAAATCTCCATTTTACCTGTTTCATAATCAGAAAGTGCTATGTTGAGCGATTCATAACAAGGGTTTGGATAGCTTACAAGATTGTAAATAGGTATCTCATGCGTTGGATTTATAAACTCGGAACGAAAAGACATCGCGTAAGTCCATATTGTATCGTTTCGCCCAGCATTTGTTGGTGCTGTGAATGTATAATAGAAATAAGGATTTACTTGTCCGTTAGGAAGATAAAACCTATTGAATGTTTCTACTTTTTCTGATTGATTATGTAAATAAGCTGTACCATATTGACTATCTATTTCATTTCTATTGACGGGCGGTTCGGCTATATAATAATTTTCAGAACTGACTAAAATACTTTTACTACGACAATTATCAACAAATAAATTCTTATTCCAACTGAACTTTATTGGATAATATTTCGCACGAATTAACAAAGTAATATTGCTGGAACTTGCGTTTTCAGGACATATACCTTCAAAAAAAGTAATTATCTTTTTTGAATGAAATTTAATATCAAAACGATTCCTTGCTTCTGTTGCCCGCAATTCAAGAATACTGTCAAAAGGTCGATTTTTAATATCAATTTCGCCAAAAATAGAATCAAGAGTTAGCCGTGCTTCTGTTCTGTCATAACCTAAAACAACACTATCTTTTTTACCTCTTGCATCTTCAACAAAAAGCGTGTATTGAAATTCAGGTTGTCTTTGAGCGAAAGTCCATTGAATTTCAATTATCATAAGTAATATAATAAAGATTATCTTTTTCATAGTATATCTTTTTAATGGTTAACGTAAATGGTTTTCTTTTCAACATTTCCACCCGATTTTAACACTAAAATGTACATACCCTCTCGTAAGCTATTAGTATCAATGGTATTTTCATTATCACCGATAAAACTCTTTTTTTGTTTAATTGATTTTACAATATTTCCTATACTATCAAAAAGTAGGATATCCACATCGCTATCTTCTTCCATTTTATACTTTACATTTAGAATTGTATTAGCAGGATTAGGATGTGTGGTTATTCTAAAACCCATTGTATAACAAGTTCCTGATGTAATTCTAAAGTATTTTGTCATATTGCTTACACCAGGGCATGAGGTCGAAGCAACCGCTAAATCTACTTTATAATATTTGTTAGGGGAAAAATCATAAATGTCTTTCAAATTAATTTTTCCGACTTGACCACTCCACCAACCACTATTATAATAACCACCTGTACAAGTAGGACTACCTAAACTCGCAACCTCACAAATTTCAATTTTATATAGATTTTCATTAACGGAGGCTTCTCCATTCAAATAAAGTTCTTGACCCGGTGAATATGTAGAAGGTGGATTTGATAGAGGAGCGACTTTATAACAACCAGATAAATCAAAAAAGGAATTAACAGGGTTACAACCATTACAGGAGTGGACATATTGATTACTGAATACATTCAATTGGTCATGGATTAACCCTATTTGACAAGGTGTATATGCATTTTGCCAATTATTGTAATCCATAACATTATTAGATACGTTAGCCCAATTATTACAAGGGTTGTTTGAATCAGAACTCCAGAAATAACATTGGCTCTCTACTCCAGCAACAAAATGCCCTCTGGGAGTATCATTACAATTATCTTCTTCATTCCATGTATGGAAAAGTGAAAGAAGATGACCTATTTCATGATTTTGGAGAGATACATGAACAGGTAAATAATCTGGATAGGTGAGATAGCTTAAGTAAGAACTTGAAATGCCTGCATTTCCACCCAACTCTGCAATCCCATTACCAGCCAATTCAACACTATTTTTGACACTCCGTGTGTAATAATAATTGATTTCAGTCGCAGTATTAATACCATAGGTAGCATTCAAATCTGAAATAAGAGGAGAACCACCGAGCCCGTCATAACTTTGTATCCAGTAGTCACTATTATGGAAATAGACACCACTTAATAAATATCTAATACGAATGGGATTTACAGGAGTATTATTCCCACTTGGTCGCCACATGTGCTGATTGTTTGCAAGGGCTGCGTTACATTCATTGATAAGTATTTCTGCACGTTTGTAGCCGTTCATGTTTGTATTACCATTTCCATCATCATTTGCATTGAAATTACCAGTACCACTGCTATAATTCATAAAGTGAATATTAATTCTAATCCATTTAGTAGAATTAGCATCGGTACAAATAGCATCTGGATTTAAAATTGACTCAGGATGTGGTCTGGAAAGAGGTGTAACAATGCCACATCCAAAGGTATTAGGCATACCACTGAAATTTGATTGTGAAAAAACATTGAAATGGAATAGAATTACAATAAAAACAGTTTGGAACAGTTTGGAACAGTTTGGAACAGTTTGGAACAGTTTGGAACAGTTGTTTTCATGATGAGCTTTATTAAATTGTTAAAAAGAATTGATTAATGAGGTAAAACTAACTATTGTTATTCAATTAAAGATTTTTTAACATAAAATTTTTAACACAATATTTTTAAAGATATGGAGAGGAATTGAAGCGTCTGTTAGAGACCCCAAATAATATATCACTCAATGCTCTATAAACACCCTTAACACCCCATTTTTACATAATGAAACAAATACTTCAAAATCTCAAATTTCCCAAACCTCTGTTAAATTTCTGCAAATATTCACACACTGTATTCCCCTTTAAGAATTTTCGCTTAGTTTTGCTGCCTTTGAAGCACTCCCTCAGTATTTTTGAACACTGATTAGACTGATGGAACAGATTTTCGCTGATTTTTCATATTTGTCAAAGCTAATTACTAAAAAAAAAAATCAGCGAAAATTCGTCGTATCAGCCCAATCAGTGGTCAAATAAATCTAAAATCTATTTTCTTAATAAAACCACTAAAAATGGACCCTTCCGGTTATGATTCGCTACTATGCCAAACAAAATGGGCGACTCACAGAGTTGACAACACCGGAGGTGGGCTGCTGGATAAATGTCTCGCCTCCTTTCAGCCGTGAAGAAATTGACAATTTTGCGGAGCAATTTCTCATACCTATTGATTTTTTAACAGACCCGTTGGATATTGATGAACGTCCACGTTATGAACGTGATGAAGATGTACGCCTCATCATCATTGCAACGCCGGTGTTGAACAATGGGATTGACCGTGAAAATCAAGCCATTTATATGACCGTTCCGACGGGCATTATCATTACAATTGAACATGTCATTACGATTTGCGGATGGGAAAATCCCGTTCTTGAACAGTTTTTGGGCGAGAAAGTCCGTCATTTTGACCCAGTTGATGAGCGAAAGTTCGTCCTTCAAATTTTGGAACAAAATGTCAATCGCTATTTGTTGAGTTTGCGCAAGCTCAACCACAAACGCAATGTCATTGAAAAAGAACTGTACGAATCCAGTCGAAACATGGAAATCAAACAGTTATTGAGCATCGAAAAATCGCTCGTCTATTTTGTCAACGCCTTGAATGCGAATGAGTTATTGAAAATGAAAATGAAAAGAACCAATTACCTCCACGTTAATTCCGACGAGGATTTGCTCGATTTGTTTGAAGACATCATCATTGACAACTCTCAAGCATTAGATATGTCAAAGGTTTACACCGACATCTTGGGCGGTACGATGGATGCTTATGCGTCTATTATTTCAAACAATTTGAATATTGTTATGAAGCGTTTGACGACAATAACAATTGTATTGATGGTGCCTACATTAATAGCTTCATATTTCGGTATGAATGTCAAAATTCCTTACTTCGATACCGAGCATCCCAATTCATTTACTTTGATTTTGGTTATTTCATTGGTTATCAGTTTGTTAGTAGCACTATTATTCCGTCAACGTAAGTTTTTTTGATATACATTATAGCGTTCTATGAATGTTTCAATAATTGGTCATTTTATTTTTCCACAAAAACTTATAAACCTTGTTGAAAACTTATCAACACGATAAAAATATTGATTGTCAGCACTTTAAAGAAGTTATTCACTTTGTGTGGATAACTTCTTTGTTTTTGTTTTTCGGATTCTTTCTAATTTCGTTCTATCAAAAGCAAGCGATTCCCACATACGATGCTTTACTCGTTGGAGGGTAACTATAATGAGATCAAACAACTACAAACAAAACAGACTGAACCAAACAAGATTTAGAGTACGCCCGCTTACACACACAGTAAATTAACAGCAGACTAAATTTTTTCAGTACGATGCCCTTAATTCTTCCTTTTTCAATGGCTTTTGTCATTGCGAGGGACGAAGCAACTGAGGGGGTGTTCTGATTGGGTATTACAATTATATTTAAATTTTAAAACAAAATAGATAAATTATGTCGAATCTCGTAGAACCTATTTTAGCAGCTAATGACAACCGTTTTGTTCTTTTCCCCATTAAGTATGACCAAATTTGGAAATACTATAAGCAAGCCGAAGCCTCCTTCTGGACAGCCGAAGAAGTAGATTTGTCCAGTGATATGAACGATTGGGAACACAAACTGAACAAAGACGAAAGGCATTTTATAAAGCACGTCCTTGCTTTTTTCGCCGCTTCTGATGGTATTGTGAATGAAAATCTCGTATTAAACTTCATGCGCGAAGTCCAAATACCCGAAGCCCGTTGTTTTTATGGCTTTCAAGTCGCCATCGAAAACATCCACGCCGAAATGTATTCCCTTCTCATCGACACCTATATAAAAGACCCGACGGAAAAAGATTTTCTGTTTAATGCACTTCAAAATCTTGAATGTGTTTCTAAAAAAGGCAATTGGGCAATGCGTTGGATTGAAAACGCACCCACTTTTGCGCATCGTCTTATTGCTTTCGCCGCCGTCGAAGGCATCTTTTTCTCTGGTTCTTTCTGTTCCATCTTTTGGTTAAAAAAGCGTGGTTTGATGCCAGGTTTGACTTTCTCCAATGAACTCATCAGTCGTGACGAAGGCTTGCATTGCGATTTTGCGTGTATGTTGTATCAAATGTTGGAAAACAAACTCGACCCCCAAGAAGTCCAAGACATCATCACCGAAGCCGTTGAATTTGAAAAAGAATTCGTCACCGATGCCTTGCCCGTCTCATTGATTGGCATGAATGCCGCGATGATGTCTCAATATATCGAATTCTGCGCCGACCGTTTGCTCGAATCTCTGGGCAATTCACCCGTCTATAAAACAGAAAACCCATTCGATTGGATGGAAATGATTTCACTACAAGGCAAAACCAATTTCTTTGAAAAACGCGTCGGTGAATATTCAAAAGCAGGTGTCGGTAAAAATGCAGAAGAGAAAGTCTTTTCGATGGAAGATGATTTTTGATTTTTTTGACCACTGATTGGACGGATGCGACTGATTTACACTGATTTTTTTGGTTTCTTTCAAAATGACAAAATAAAGTAAAAAATCAGTGTAAATCAGTCGCATCCGTCCAATCAGTGGTCAAAAACCTATTCAATCAATCAAAAAAAATAAAAAACAATGTTCAAAGTAGGTGATTTTGTAAAAATTAAAGATGGCATCATGGATGCCGACGAAAACAAATACGACCTCAGCGGTTGGCAAGGTCACATCATCGAGATTCAACCAAAAGACAGTCCCGATGATGAAACCATTTATGAAATTCATTGGGACAGTCAAACACTGCGCGACATTCCTGACGCATACATCCAAACTGCTTTTGATGAAGAATTGGCATGGGCAACATATTATGCAGGTGAAACCGATATCGTCGCCGCCGTCGCCCCCGAATCCCTTGAGATTTCAGAAGAGTTTGCTTACAAAATGGAAGATGCGTTTTTGACGGATGAGGATGATGATACTCTTTAAATTTCCACCAAGGCGTTTTTTTAGTTTCACATAACTACTCACAGTTTATTTAAATAATAAATACTGAGGTACATAAAATTATAAAATATCATGAATTTAGATGTTTTTAAAAGAGACCTTAAATATAAAGTAGCGACTAACTTACCTAATGCATTTGATGAAATTGCTAGATTATTAAAACAAGAAAGTATCTATTTTAATGATTATATTTTGATTTTAGGAAATCATTCTTTTGTTATTCAACAATCAAATAATGGAATTACTGCTCCGGATTTTTTGATGCAAGAATTGTCAAAAGTCAGAAAAGGTTTAATCGCTTTGATTGATAAATTTCAATTAGAAGATTTCTTCAAAAGTGAAGAGACCCAAATATCCGAACAAGTGGTTAATTCGAAAGAGGAAATAGTAGTTGATGAATTAGGATATATTGACTATCTATTGGATATTACTACTACTTCTGAAAATCTCAATAAATGTTTAGTTAAAATGGCAGATAAAATTACCTTACTTGGTAGTGACATGTCATCAACTACAACACAAATAACCCTGCTTAAACAAGTACCACAACAAACAGGAGTAATTCAAGTCAAAAGAATAATGGAAAAGTCTGCCAACGAGTTAAATTTATTTAATTCTGAGATGGAACCATTATCAGAGGAATTTAAAAATTATTCCTCACGATTATTATTGAACTTAAAAGGTACATTAGATTCATATTATGAGTATAATGTTCATCAAAATAATACAGACCTTTTAGATAATAGAACTGCATTAGGAACGCTTAAAGATGCGTACTTTCAAGGAAAAGAAGGGATTAGTTCGATGTTTCATGCCATGTGCAATCTCCCAAATTTAGAAATCAAATTTAATAAAGCAAGGAAAATATCAGTTAATATACTTCAAGACGTTCTTTCAACTATAGATGTTTTTATAAAAGAGGCAGAAGTTCTCGAAAAAAGAATGGATAATTTAACTTGACTTTGTTAAATTAGGAATAAAACTACTATGGTTTAAAAATTGTTGAATAAAGAATGAGACAGAAAAAAACTATTGGGGTCTAAGT
>JAYTUQ010000209.1:0-6519 GCA_043744455.1 Saprospiraceae bacterium
GTCTTCTTTTTGCGAAGCCCACAACAAAGCCGCTTCAGTTTTACCGCTTCCTGTGGGGGCAATGGCTATAAAATTTTGAGGTTTTTGGCAATTGATTTGAAAAGTACGTAAGCCTTTGAAATTTTCTTTAGCACGTTCTTTAATATGATTTTCAATATACAATTGATTGTAAATCAAGGGCTTACTCAATTCTTTGCGCCCCGAAGATGTCCAGTCAGCAATATTCAAAATGGCTTTATGAAAGATGTAACAATATCGCGATTCAACTGTCATTTTGTCAATCGTGGTTTGCCAAATCTTTTCGAAGTAGTAAAAATCCCGTAATTGAACGGTAGCCGTTTTTTCAAGGGCTTCAATTGCCCGAATACTGAGGGGTAGGATATAGGCTGCTTTTTCTTTTCCAAACTCACCTGAGACCACACCTTTTGCCCATTCTGCAAAAGCCAACATTTCATCCTTTTTAGCAATATGGATTTTTTCATTATGGTCTTCAAATAAACCAATATGAAAACGTTTATGATGTGTAAAAACTGCAAAAAGGGATTCGGGATGAGTACGATAAAAAACGGCATCACTTAAAAACAAGAACAAGCCTGATAGAAATTCATGTCGAATACGATTATCTTGAGGTTGTTTGTCGGCAATATCTGAAAATTTGAGTTTTCGTCTTGGATTATCAATACCCAAAGTCAACTCTTGAAAATTGCGCGAAGCCTTACCAAAATCATGAAATAAAATGGCGACCAATGAGCGTAGCCAAAAATCTTCATCAAGCATCGGTAAGTAACTGTACCGTTGGCGAAGTATGCGCCAAACCTCAACGGCTTCCGTGGTATGCCTTTGCAATGAAATGCCATCTGGAAATTCAGCAGAAGGCGATTTGGCTAAAATTTCATCAAGAGTTGACATGCGTTTTGAGCTATTTAAGACCCCTCAGTATTTAGATTGAAAAAAGAGGGATAAAGTGATTTTGAAATGTTAATCCTATGATAGGCATAGGTAATTGCATTCGTGAACCAATGAAAGTAAAGGGTTTACGTTCAATTACACGCCGAATACCCGACTGTTCATAATAGAATCGCGTTGGCAAATCGTAAAACATCGAATCGTGATATTGTAAATAGAAATTAAATGGTTTATTGGATAAAGCCGCATCAAGAGCGTCTTCTACGACGTTTCCAGCTACAAGACAATGCGACAATTCCGTTGAGTTTGCCGCTGAAAACACCTCATTTGATAAGACTTTGATTTTTGCCAACGAATCGCTGCTACCCAAAACGGGCGCATACTGAGGGGTCTCAAAGGCAGTGCGTAACTGCTCAATGACATCGGCATTTTCGTTGGCAAAAGCTATCCAAAAGGTGTTTTTATACAAAATTTCACGGGTCAAAACGCTTGTTGCTTTGGCAGGGTCTGAATTTAAAGTCCTATATTTCCAAAGGTCATTGGCTTTACCTTCCGACGTACCTTTTACCCCAATTTGAAAGCCTTTGCCCTCAAAAAACGCTTGGGCTTCTTTTGCTTCTAATCCTAAAGCCGCCCCTGCCAAACCGACAATCGTAGTAGGCGGTGGCAAAGCAAAAGACTTATGAAAATTCTGAAATTCAGGGTTTCGGAAAGTCGCCGTTTGGGTATGAACCTCAATAAGGCAATAATTCATGTCAGTTAGTTTTTAAGCGACTTCATAATGTTTTTTAACCCAATTTTCAATATCGGTAAATCCATCGGCAAGTGATTTTACCCCCTCAGTATCGGCACTAAAAATGCTATTTTGCGCTGCAAAAACGTGTGAATCCACAAATTTTGAATAGTCCGAAACCACCGAATTTAAAGCCGATACATTGACAGTACCTTTTGAATCAAGGCTAACCGATTCAAGAAAAATTGGATTTTTAGCTTTCATCAAAGCCGCTGCAACGAATTTAGGGGAAATATCTGCTAAAAAACGCGACTGACGACCTGACGACCATAATGTGCGAAAAGCATCAATAAAAGCCAAAACCCGCTTAGCTTTTTCTGCATTACTGAGGGGTGCTTTTTCAAAACCTTGACCCGCACCTACGCGGTCGAGTTCAATTAAAATAGAACCGCGATAAACGCCTGAATGAATTTCAGTTTCAAAAATATTAGGGTCTAAGCCTTTCTCTTTGCCCATATAATTAGTAGCAAAATCAAGGTCGCCTTGATATTTCGACAAAGCGAGTAGTGCATCTACACGTACAGGAGAAGTGCGGGTAGTTGATGTGCCTTTTGCACCATCTCCTTCACCTTTTGCAGCGTCCATATAACCAAAAAGGTCATCATCAATAAATTCAGTTGGATTCAACGCTGTTTTAGCCGCGCCTTTTTTGACGCTTGCTTCGTTAATAGGCGAAGTTGCCCAACCCATTTCTGCCAACCTATCGCGCAACGCCCTGCGCAAGGCTTGCGAAGATACGTAAGGCAATTCTTCACCATTGGCAAGGGTGATTTTCTTAATGGGATTGATATTATCCACTTCTTTATCGCCACCGTTGAGGCTGGCAAATGAAACCTTTGAAAGGTAAGTCAATGTTAAACTGTTGATTTTCATCGTTTAAGACGCTTTTTTAGGTGAAGAATTGAGTTGAATGTTAAGTTGATTGAGTGCGCCAATGATGGCGAATTGTTTGACTAACTCAAAGTTGTCCTCATCAATTCCGTCAATCAATTCACGAGAAATGATAAGGCTATACCTTGTTTGAATCGTTGTCAAGGTTTCAAGAAACTGAATTAAAGTACGGCTTTTACGTAGGGCAATGATGTAACTTCGCCCTTGTTTAGCATTAGTCATACGCTGACCGTCACCGTAGCTTAAAATGCCTAACCCGATAGATGTACCGAGTTTGATAGCGCGGTTTTGGAGATTTTCGTCCATTTTTTTATTAATTTTTGATTCATATAATTTAATAAGTTCTATAAGTTGTGTGTAGTTTTTATAACCTGCTGTATCTCCACCTGCGAGATAGCGATAGGAATCATAAAATATTTGTTCGATTTCAGCAAGTATAGATTGCCCCCTCAGTAATAACCCTAAAATACGGTCACGGCTTTGTCTTTCTAGAATAGATATTTTATTCCAATCTCTGGGGTTCTTTTTTAAAGAAGGTTTTATAATTTTTAAACTCCATAAAATTTCAAGAACATCAATTTTTTCAGTCTCGAAAAATTTAAACAATTGCATGGTATAACGCAATTGGGTGAAAGCCTCGAAACTATTAGGGCGTTTAGTACTTGCAAAAGAATCTGCTCGAATTGAAACAATAAACGGGTTAAATGCATTAAAATCCGAAGAATCAAGAGCTTCTCCTAATAAATCAGCGTATTCGGGTAACTCTTTTTGCGGTTCAAGGTGTCTAACAATGCGTTCAAAAAGTGTATAAAGTACCATAAAAAGGTACTCATTTTTACCAATAAAACCGTCTGCATCTTTCTGTTTGCCAAAATTGTAAAGCTTGAAATTGCGGACAAATTCCATTTCAACTTTCCAAATTTCTCTTGGTAAACGAATACCTACGCCTTCTTTCAAGTAACTGTTATACAATTTATCCAAATCAGTAAGCGTATTAGCACCAAAGAAATAGACATTTAGAGATTCAAAAACCTTGTTAGAATAGGCGTACAGACAGTTTGCTGCCGCAAAACGACTGAGGTATAAAGCCTTCCAACTCATCTTTTTATCTTCCGTTACCACTTGCGAATTGAAATTAACAAGCCCTGAAATAAATGCCGATGTATTTTGAGAATCTACTAATTTCTTAAATTTCTCACCCGTTAAATAGCAATATTTATCACCTGATTCTAAATAGGCGTTAATCAAAGGTTCAAGTCGTGTTAGCTTGGTATAAGGCTCGTTTAGATAGACTTTGCTTAGTAGCTTTAAATTACGTCTTTCAAATTCAGCTCTAATTTTAGCTGCTAACTCAGGTTTTTCTTTATCTAATTTATCAATCTTAGTTGTATTTTCATCCTTTGACGTTATGCCTTGTGCATTGTTCGTCAATAATTCAGTAAAACCATATGTATTCATTTTGGGAAATGTCTCAAAGCGATCTTCGGCTTCAATATAATATAAATTCCCTGGCTCGTTTTCTTGTTTTATCGTGTAAGTGTCATACACCTCGCGCCCCATTTCATAATAAACAGCCTCCAAAAGCTGTGGTAAATCTGCACTTTCAATAATTAATTTATCGGGCTGCAATTCAATAGTTACCCCCTCAGTATTTTCTCGTTTTTGGAGATACCGATGCAAGGCAATAATGCCATTATCAAGAAATATGTGGTTCGTTTTTTTAAATTCAATTTTTTGCATGGATATAAATTTGTTTTATATTTTTCCACGGATAAGCTACGTCAAAGCGCAACCTATCTGCATTTATAAATTATTTCTTATATTTAGAAAATCATTCCGTTTAGTTTTATAAAAGTTTTCAAAACCTAAAGCAGACATGCTAAAGATTTATAGTTGTAAAAAGTTTATGTGTAGGAAACTCTGTGCAGCAATAAAAAAGAAAAGACTAAATGTATTTCAGTGGTTTATGAAACCCTTAGGTTGTGAAAATTTTGATTCAATCAGTTTACTTAAATGTGCGGACAAAAATAACAATTTATTTTTATTGCAGTATTTTTACATAAAATTTTTAAACAAAAAATTTTATGAAATTATTCTACCTCTCAGTATCACCTACTTTTAAGCACCACCTTTGTGAGTTGTGTCGCAATTTTGCTGATAGCCACATGTGTCAGCGCATCGGCAAGTACAAGGAGATTGGATTGCAAAACGACTTTGTGCCACAAGGCTTGTTTAAGCGGCTGCGTATCGGGCAACGTCACAAGCAATTGTCCCAATACCTCAATTTCAAGCGGCTCGAAATGATGTGTTACAAGTGTGGTGTCAGGTTCTGCAAGGCTGTAACGATTGTTGTTATCCTCATTGATGGTGTAGCCAATATTCGTCAAAAGGGCAATATATCGAGTGATGGTTTTTTCATGGACACCTAACTGTCTTGCAAGCGTATTGCGGCGATGACAACCTGTCTTTAATCGTGTCAGGAGTTGCAAAACACGATAAATAGTAGCTTGTGTATGTTGGGTCATTGGTAAATTGGGTGGTTTAATATATGTTTGGTTAAAAATTGCCACGCATTTTTGTTGTTTATGACCTAACAAAAGTAGTGATTATTTTTAATATTGATTCTTCTTCGGATTAGTATTTGAGTAATCTACTATAGTTTTATGATTTCAGACTGTTTCAATATTTTGAGACAAAATAATACCTTAAATAGCAGACATTGGCTGTTATGTTTGTTATTACTTTACTGAGGGGTGTCTTATCCTGCTTTGAGTTGACTCCTAAAAGTACACAAATGGAAAATTAATAAACCAATTCGAGGCGATTAACGATGCAAAAAAGTGGGTCATTTTTAGCAACTGAACTTGCTGAACTTGTTGTTGGACAGGTTGACTCGTAGGAGGCATAATCTCTACCAGTTGTTCAATCATCTTTATACATTTATTCAGCATTCTAATGCTCGATTCGTCGGCAATTCTTTCTTTTTGAGCATCTAAATCCCAAATACCACACTTACAATAATAGCTTAAATTGTCCCAATCGGGTCGATCCATATTGAAGTATTTGTAGTTGGCTAACCTGCCAACAAAATATACATTCGTCAGTTTGTCGGCTTCTTTTTTATATTTCTCATAAATCTGCCATATACTCCAGTGTTTTGGTTGGGCTAATAAAACGCGTCGCATCGTTTAAGGCAAACGGCATCATGGCAATGTTAAACCGCTTCAAATAATTGGGCAATTCTTCATATTGTCGCATGCCTAAAAAGTGAATATTGGGCAATGAAGGGAGGTCTGAATGAGAAATTTTAGCCAATGGACCAATCATGACAAAATCAACATCTGGGTTCATTAAAGCTGTTTCATGAAGCAGTTCAAAATCTATTCTTTCGTCAATCACGCCATAGTAGCCGACCACCGTACCTTTAAATTTATCCATATCACGCGGTATATCTATGCCATTGAGGGCTTGCTCAAAATGCTCTCTTTCAACAGAACTTGGGAAACAATAGACGTTTTTATGGTGCTTTATTTTTTCGTTGTACAACGATTTGCCACCTGTAAAAACGATATCGTAGCGGCTATATTGTAAATATTTTTAGTTTGCGCATCAAATAAATTGACAAAATACTGAGGGGTACAAACAAGTGATGCAGTAGGAAAAATAGTGGCACAGGATTATCGGGCTGCCAATGTATTCCATACAAAAGGCATTGATTTTTGTTGCGGTGGTAAGAAGTCGTTACAGACCGCATGTGCCGAAAAAGGCTTAGAAAATGTAAGATGTTAGGCAGGATACATATAACATGGTGTTTTCTTAGTTTTGTCGCTCAATTTAACTTGACTTTGTTAAATTAGGAATAAAACTACTATGGTTTAAAAATTGTTGAATAAAGAATGAGACAGAAAAAAACTATTGGGGTCTAAGTT
>JAYTUQ010000210.1:0-24651 GCA_043744455.1 Saprospiraceae bacterium
TTCACCTTTAATATGACTAATTTTGAACACTTTAGAGCAAGATGTTTTGCGTTCAAAAATTAGTTGCCGCTAAAATTGTCACAGAGCCAAAAAAATAAAAACCTATTCCATTTCCGTCTACTATACCTTGCCCGCAAAATCTTTTCCCATTTTTTGGAGTAGAAACCCTACTTAAATAAGGCGCACAAAAGATTTTTACTTTTTGTACGCCTTATTTTCTACAAAATACTGAGGGGGGTGATTTTACACTTTCAAGAATATTCTTTTTCTATAAAACACATAAACAACGAGCCAACAAACGCCCACATACATCAACGACCAAACAAGCGATGAAAATGCTGTGGCACCCATACCTTGCGATAAAATCCTGAATGTTCCTTGATGCGCATTTTCTTTTGCTGAAAAATGAATCAAGCCTGCCATTATCATGATTAAATACTCGGAAAGTAAGTAGGCTAAAATGGCATTTGTTCCGAAGATGATGAAAAATTTTCCCCAACTACGGACTTTCAAAACATCAGCGAGGTAGTAAGTTATCGTAAAAATAGTGAGTGATAAACCACCCGCGAATAACACAAATGAACTTGTCCACAATTTTTTATTGATTGGAAAAAAATAATCCCACGCCCATCCGCTTAATATGAGTACAGTAGCGGCAATAGATAAGTTTTTGATAATCAATGATTTATTTTCGGTTGTACCCATGTATTCACCTACTAAATAACCTATCAAAAAGGTGACTAAGGACGGCAGCGTGCTCAAAAAACCTTCGGGGTCGAAAGCGAGTCCATCGCCGTGATAAAGATGTGAATCGCCAAAAAGCATTCTATCAAGATGCCGCACCGCATTGTTTTCTAAACTCAAATCACCAAAACCAAGAAGAAGTGCCCAGTAACCAAACAGTAAAACAGCACATAAGGCGATGATTTGCTTGTGATTTAACAACAAACAAAGCACTGAACCGATGCCATAACAGAGGGCAATGCGTTGCAAAACGCCAAAAATGCGCCATTTACTGAGGGGTACACCTACGTAAGGAAAAGCATAAAGCAGCACGCCCAACATAAAAATTATGGCAGTACGTGTCAGTATTTTTTTAAGTAAATCAGATGTTAACACATGGTTCGTTTTTTTGAAGGCAAACCACGCGGATACACCTACGATGAAAACAAAAGACGGAAAGACCAAATCCGTTGGAGTAAAACCATGCCATTTGGCGTGGTTTAATACGTCATAACACAATGACCCATTACCAGGTGTGTTTACGATTATCATAAAGGCAATGGTCATACCTCGAAATATATCGAGCGATTGTAAGCGGTTTTGCATTTTGTTAATATTATATCAAAATAAAAAAAATAATTGTGTGTAAGTAGGTCGGCACAAATAATCGGGGTTTTGATTTCTCATAAACTGTTGATAATCTATAATTTACGAAAATGACTATTGACAATTAATGACCAATGACTACTTAATAGCCTTATTTTCAAATATTTGCAAAGTTATTCATGGCTTTTTTTGCCATTTTAGATAATTCAAAAACGCCCTGTATCAATGCACCAAAGCGCGGGTCTTTTGTCAAACCTTGTTTCCAACGGGCATAAATTTGTTGCATGATTACAGCATTTTTATATAAACCAAAGATATAATAGAAATGAATGTCAGAAAGGTCTCGTCCCGTCAAAGCAGCATATTTGTCAATAACTTCCTGCCGAGTCAAGCAGCCGTTGAGCCAAGTAAGATTGAACATTTTAGAAAAATCGGAATCTGTTCCTTCACACCAATAGGCGAGGGCAGCCCCCAAATCCATCAAAGGATCGCCTACGGTTGACATTTCCCAATCTAATACGCCTATAATATCCGTCATTTCTGTCTGCCAAACGACATTATCGAATTTATAGTCATTGTGCAAAAAAGCAGGTTTTTGAGGACGTGGTTCAAATGACAACATCCAATCTGCGACAATAGCCATGTTTTTGACTTCTTCTGTTTGACTGTTTTTGTAACGTTTTATCCAACCTTCGACTTGCCGTTTGACATAACCGAGGGGTTTGCCGAGTGTTGCCAACTCTGTTTTTTCGATGTCTAGAGCATGCAAATTTGCCAAATTTTCGACCAATTTATTACAAAGGGAGGTCATTTGATGGGGAGAAAATGCCAGTTTAGTGGCATCGTTGGCACGTAAAATAACGCCATTCAAACGTTCCATGACATAAAAAGGTGCGCCTAAAATGTCGCCAGATGCCTCAATACTGAGGGGTCTCGGAATCTGTTTAAAATCTGCTTTTTCCAATAAATTCAATACCCGAAACTCGCGCCCCATGTCGTGTCCGCTTTTGATATTGGCACCAAAAGGCGGACGACGCAGCACAAATTCTTTTCCGCTATCTGTTGTCAAAAGATAAGTTAGGTTGGAAAAACCGTTTGGGAATTGGGCAATATCCACGATATTGCCAAAGCCTTGTATGTCTTTATTTAAATATTCTTGAAGCAAAGAAGCATCGAGTTCTTCACCTTTTCTAACTTTTGACGCTTGGTCTGGTTGCATTTTATTCGTTATTCGTTGAACATTATTCAGTACGACCACCGGGAATATCTCTATAATTCAAAGCGGGTTTTCTATCTCCAAGAAGAGGTGCGTACTTAAAGTCATTTCCCCTTGCCGCTTTCCAATCTGCGGTTGCTTTTTCAATAAGTGATTTATCCAATAGGAGGTCTATTGCTGTGAGTGTCAATGTTTTAGCAGCAACCATCATGCCTTTGGTGCCAATATCCGTTCCGCCACAAGCAACGGCTTGCCAACTGTGAGAAGGCGTGCCTGGAATCCAAGTCGCTATCCGTAAACCGACCGTCGGTACTGCCCAACTGACATCACCAACGTCTGTCGAGCCGCCACCTGTACGATAAGATTCGTCTTTGTAAGGTTCTATTTTAGAAGCGTTTGTAATCGCGGGAAGGCTTTTAGCTATAAATGACTCTTGCAGTTTTTTTCCAAAAGCAATTTCTTCGGCAGTGTATTGCACACCACCTACTTTTGTTAAATTCTCGTGCATCACTTTCGCCAATACGGGCAATGCTAAAAGGTCATATGTACCGCCAATGATTTCATATTCTACTTTTGTTTCAGTGCCCATTGCTGCACCATTGGCACATTTGACGAGGCGGTCAAACAATTCCTTTACGACTTCACGATTCGGATGCCGGGCATAATAATAGACTTCTGCAAAATCGGGCACCACATTCGGTGCTTTACCCCCCTCAGTAATGACATAATGAATGCGTGATTCTTGAGGAATGTGTTCGCGCATCATATTTACCATATTGTCCATCGCTTCCACGCCATCAAGAGCAGAACGACCCCGTTCCGGGGCACCTGCTGCATGAGCCGAAAGTCCATAAAAACGGAATTTTGCAGAGATATTTGCCAATGATGAAGAAGGATTCGCTTCATTTGTAGCACCAGGATGCCAATGTATGACCACATCAACGCCCTCAAAAAGTCCAGCACGCACCATATAAACTTTACCACTGCCACCTTCTTCGGCAGGTGCGCCGTATAGCTTAATAGTGCCTTTCATTTTGTTTTTAATCAGGGTGTTTTTCAACTCAATTGCCGCTGCAACGGAAGCCGTTCCAAACAGATGATGTCCGCAACCATGCCCTGCAGCCTTACCTGCAATACTTTTTTTGATGGGTTCTGCGGCTTGTGCCAAACCTGGTAATGCATCAAATTCTGCAAGAATACCTATGACTGGTTTGCCTTCTCCGTAGGTGGCGACAAAGGCTGTGGGAATACCTGCAACGCCTACTTCTACATTGAAACCATTGTCTTTCAATGTTTTCTGATGCAATTTTGAACTTTGAACCTCTTTGTAACCCAATTCGGCATAGTTCCAAATTTGTAGGGCAATGCTTTTATAATCATTGTATTTGGCATCAAGATTTTTGATGGATTCGTTTTTTAATGTCTCCTTTTGTTGTGCCCTCGTTTTGATAGAGAAGCCGAAGAGGCATAAAATCATTACGGATAAATAAAGATATTTTTTTTTCATCTTGAATGGATTTAATGAAAGAATAAATTTTTATGAGGTTAAAAGTAAAAAAGACGTACTGATTGAGCACGTCTTTTTTAATAAAAGTGATTTATTTAGCTAAATGACCCCCTCAGTATACTTTCAATTTGTTAGAGCGTTTACCCCCTTTTCTTCATTTCTCTCATTTGACCCGTCGTACAAGGCATATTTGGACACGCAGCATTTGTCCAAAAAACAGTCGTTGCTAATCGAACATCTAAATATTTGGCAGCAAATGATTGAAAACCTTGAAAATTAGATGCTTCATTTTTAAACCCGCTTTCCTCATTATTATTAATGTCAGAGCTTTGAGCCATGAGGTTCATACTGTGTTCATCAAAAACAAGCGTCGCCGTGCCGTGTAAAGAGCCTCCTTCGCTTTGAAGTGTCTGTTTAGCAGTATTTTTACCATAAATGGCTGTCAATTTGCCTTTTTCAATCTCCCAATTGATGCGTTCTGTTTGCAATTCAAAGCTCAATAAAACTCGAATTTCGTCATTTTTTGAAATAACCGCTTTTTCGACAATTTTAAAAGTGTTAAATGGTCCACTGTCTCCCTCATCTACATTTAATATCTTCACTTTGTATTTGCCTTTTTTATTTATGAAGGCTTGAAAATCTAAGGTTATATACGCCAAAGTATTGCCTGAAATGGATTCTATGTCTATTATAATTTGTGCTTGAGCCTTATTTTCTGAAAGTATCGTATCTGTTTTTGCAATTGCTTGTGGCGTTGTGAGCGGTGCTTTTGGTGTTTGTTCGTAACAGGATATTTGAATCATCAACATGATGACTAAGCCTATTTTTAAGTAGAAATAAGATTTCAAACGCATTTCATTATATTTTACAACCTTTTTAAAAATTCTTATAGAGTTTAAACACGCACATTTCGTGTTTCATCTTTCACCATTCCTTTAATTACTCGGTGGCATACTTGGGCGCACTTCTACTTTGCTCGGTAGCGTACGTGCGGGCATTTTTATTAGGTCAGAAACGATTTGCCCAATATCCTCGGGTTGTATTTTCCAAGCGTCTTTTTCGTTGGGCGTATGATTGTTGAAATGTGTTGCAACCGACCCTGGCATGATTGTACTCACCTTAATGCCTTCTTTTCTCAAATCCAACATAATGGCTTGGGTGAAGCCGACCAGACCGAATTTACTGGCATTATAAGCTGCAGCCGTTTCAAAGAAATTTGCTCCTGCCAAACTGGCAATCGTAATAAAATACCCTTTTGTCTCTTTCAATGCTTGAACAGAAGCTTTAATACTGTTGAAAACGCCCGTTAGATTAATGTCAATGGTTTCATGCCATTCTTCAACAGAAAGGGTTTGGATGGGTGCAAAATGACCGACACCTGCATTGGCAATAAAATAATCCAATCTGCCCCATGTTTTTATTACTTGATTGACGGCGTGTTCTTGCGATGCGAGGTTTCGCACATCCGATTCAATACCGATGGCATAACCTTCTTTTATGAGATTAAGATTGGCAGTAGCTTCATCTGCGCTTTCTTGTGTGCGGCTTGTGATGGCAACTTTGATACCTTCTTTTATCAATACTTCTGCAATACCGTAACCGATGCCTTTCGACCCGCCTGTTATGAGTGCTGTCTTTACCATTTTGATTATTATTTTTTGATTAAATTTATTCTGTCAACAATTGGACGTAAACTTAGTTCATTTTTAACACTTGGTGCCTTTTATAGACCCCCTCAGTAAAACAATGCTTTTTGAACACGCTCAAAAACAATGTATAACACGTCAAATGTTTTTTTCCAATTTTGAAATAAGCGAAACGTGCGTGCGTCAAGTTTAAAACTCAAAGTGTTTATGTAGTTTTGACCCCTAAAACAGCGCAATATGGATTCTACATTACAACTAATTGACCTTTTAACCCTTGAAAAAATTGAAGAAAACATTTTCAGAGGGCAGAACTATAACGCACCATGGGGACGGGTTTTTGGTGGGCAAGTCTTAGCCCAATCTTTACATGCGGCTTATCAGACTGTGGATGAAGGGCGTTTTGTCCATTCGTTACATTCGTATTTCCTTTTGTCTGGCGATTTGTCTTTACCTATTATATATAATGTAGAACGTGTGCGCGATGGCGGTAGTTTTGCGACGCGTAGGGTAGTAGCAATTCAGAAAGGCAGACCGATTTTTATTCTTTCTGCGTCTTTTCAAAAAGAACAAGCGGGTTTGAATCATCAAATTGATATGCCTAATGTACCACCGCCTGAAGCCCTTCAGACAGATGTGGAACTCGTAGAGTCGCTCAAAGATACTTTACCCGAAACCCATCGCCGCTATACGATTCCGCGCCCGATGGAATTTCGTCCTGTGGAAAATTTTGACCACATTAATCCAAAAAATGCCATTCCTTTTCAACACATTTGGATAAAAGCAAAACAGGATATTGATGTACCCCTCAGTATGCACCAACAATTATTGTCTTATGTCTCTGACTACAATCTTCTTTTGACAGCTATGTTGCCACATCGTGGAGAGACCGCATTGGAGGAGGTTTTTTTTGCAAGCCTTGACCATGCAATGTGGTTTCATCGCCCTTTCAAGACGAACGAATGGCTACTTTTTGCAATTGATAGTCCGAGTGCATCGAATGGAAGAGGATTTTCACGTGGGAATTTCTTTACAGCGGATGGTCATTTGGTCGCTTCGGTGGTACAAGAAGGGCTGATGCGCCCAATGAAGTGATGTTTGTTTTTTGTAATGATTTATTTTAGACCACAGATGGGACTGATTTGACTGATTTACACTGATTTTTTTACTTTTTTTACAAAACAACAAGAAATCAGTGTAAATCAGTCAAATCAGTCCCATCTGTGGTCTATAATAAATCTTCAAAAAGTCAAAATCTACATCAACATCTCCATCGCATAGTCTCTACACCGTTTCGTTTCTTTCACGGCATCAGAATCCTTTGGCAATGTGTATTCTAATTCAATCGTTGCAGGAATATTGTATTTTTTGTTCCTTAATAGAGCCAATATTTCTTTAATAGGTGTGTCGCCTTGCCCCCACATTTGATTTTCGCCTCCGTGCTCCTTGTTCTTTCGGTCTTTGATGTGTAATGTTGAAATGCGGTCATGTTTGGCTTCGATGAGTGCAAGCAACGATTCCTTTGTATTCTTACCACCAGCGGCGATGTAGTGACCGCAATCCAAATTCATCGTATTGTAAGGTGATTGGGCTAAGGCTTCGTCCCAAGCTGTATCCGTAGCTTGAAGATGGGCATGATAACCGATATACATTTTGTGCTTTATGCCCAATTCGCCTAATCGTTTTGTTTCTGAACCTTCTTTGGGCAACTCAACCGAAACGGAAGTAGCACCTAAAGCTTTACCTGCGCGCATGGCGTATGACACTTCAGCATCTGTATTATCTGCACCAAGCGCATTGGGTTTGTAGGCATAAATGTCAAGACCAGCTTTTTTAAACATTTTTTGCAACGCAACGAATTTATCCATTGAGACATTGGTGCGCCAGTCTGCCACTTGCTTATTATAGGCGGCAATTTGTTTTTTCAAATCATCTGTGAGCGGTGCAGGTTGTCCATTGACCTTCGGCGGCAACTTAACGGGGTTTGCAGGTTTGCCGAGATATGTTTCTATTTCGTCGCCTTTCAATTCAATGGCGTTGATATTGGCAGCCACACAATATTCTATCAATTTATCGGGCGTACAAGGCATACTCCTAAACGAATAGGTGGTGACACCTATTTGTACGCCTTTTATTTTTGAATTAGGTCTTCCGCCAAATAAACTAGATGAAAATAGATGATTTACTGAGGGGGGGCTCATAAGTACACCCAAAGAAGCGATTGAGCCCTTCAAAAGGAAATCACGCCGGGATGCGTTTTTAAGAATATCATTATTTGACATGATGCTATTTTTTATTTATGAAAATGGATTCAAAGAACCACTTAATTTAAGCCAACATCTGCTTCGCATATTCCAGACACTTTTTAGTCTCTTTTACAGCGTCAGAATCCTTTGGAATATCGTATTCTAATTCAATCGTTGCAGGAATATTGTATTTTTTATTCATCAATAGAGAAAGAATTTCCTTGATGGGTGTGTCCCCTTGACCCCAAACTTGATTTTCACCGCCATTGGTTTTGTTTTTACGGTCTTTAATGTGCAGACTTGTGATGCGGTCATGTTTCTTTTCGATCAATGCCAATAAAGTTTCTTTTGTATTGTTGCCACCAGCAGCGATATAATGTCCACAATCAAAGTTCATAGAATTATAAGGCGATTGAGCCAATGCGACATCCCAAGCCGTATCTGTGGCTTGCAAATGAGCATGATAACCGATATACATTTTATGTTTTAATGCTAAGTCGCCTAAACGTTTAGATTGAGCATCCTCTCTGGGCAATTCAACCGTAACAGATTTTGCGCCCAACGCCTTTGCTGCCTTTAAGGCATATTCAATTTCAGCGTCTGTGTTTGTGGCATTCAAAGCATTGGGTTTGAAGGCATAAATACTAATACCCGCTTTGTTAAACATTTTGCGTACCGCTTTGAACTTATCCATCGGTACGTTGGCGCGCCATTCTGCAACTTGTTTTTGGTAGGCTGCCATTTGTGCTTTTTGTTCATCCGTCAATTGCATCGGTTGTCCTGGCACGCGCGCTGGCAATTTGACGGGATTGTCAGGTTTACCCGCATAGTCTTCTATCGAATCGCCCATCAATTCTATAGCACTAATGCCTGAATCGAGGCAATATTTCACCAATTTGTCGGGTGTGCCGGGCAAACTTCTGAATGAATAAGTAATGACACCGATTTGAACGCCTTTGATTTTAGAATCGGGCTTTAATGCCCAAAAATCGGATTTTAATGTGTTCCATACTGAGGGGGTGGTTGTGATTAAACCGATTGAAGCCAATGCACCTTTATAAAGAAATGTGCGACGCGATGGATCATTGGGTAAATGTGAATGAGTGGACATCTTGTTATATTATTTGATAGTTTAAAAAATTAGTTTTAAAGCCCACAAAATAAACATTTGTTTGAAAAAAAAAGGCTTAATGTGCCTAACACCTCTTTTTTATGTAGTATTTCAACATTCAGGCATTGTACGTCATTTTTCTGTCCACTATCGCTGATTTGTTTATCGTTCCGTAAATATGGGGAAACAGTTCGCCGTCTCTGGAGGGTTCAATGACTAATCTATGTATCAATAAATCTGAATCTATAGTCAAAAGCCATATTTTTTCGATGCCTTTGAAATGCAACTTTAAGGTTTTTTCTACTTGTTCTGCAAAACTGGCGTGAATGAACCCCTCAGTATAAAGGCTTTCGGCAGCGTAAAAATCGGCGTTTTCAAATTTTTCCCATTGTTCGGGTGTCGTGGCGTGGTAGAAAATCATGGTTTTTAATGATGAATGATGAATGATGAATGATGAATGATGAATGATGAATGATTTAATGGTAAAGGGCTTTATCGGACAAAGATACTGAGGGGGGAGATATTTCTAACATAATGCAAAAAAAACGGCGGTCTCTTCGTTGAAACGAAGAACCGCCGCTACCCTTTAACACAAAACTATGTAAGCAAATGATTTCAGAATTGATGACAATTTAATATTGGAGTTGGACATAACCTTTATATGTCTTACCGTTTCCATCATTAAATATATAAAAATAAGTCCCGTCGGGTAGGTTAGTACCGTGCCATGTGCCTTGCCAATTGTTTTTATAGCCTTTGGCTTTTAAAACTTCTGTTCCCCAACGATTATAAATATTCAAAGTATTATTTGGATAACTTTCAATGCCTTCGATAACAAAATTATCATTCACACCATCGCCATTGGGTGAGAAACCATTGAAAAACTTAATGCCATCACATAAAATGCTGATAGAGACTGTTCCTGTATCGCAGCCATTGCCATTGCAAAGTGCATACGTCAATTCATCTTTACCGCAAAAATCTTTAAACGGAACGTATATAATCCGATTGTCAGATGTTAAAACGGCTGAACCCTTGGTAGGTTTCGTAACAATCGCTAAACTTTTAAAAATACCACGTACTGAGTCGTTTTGCATAACGTCTATCAATATAGGACTGCCTTTTGTGGTTTCGACTTTATCCTTCACGACTAAAGGACGACGTGTGGCGGTGCGTGAAACAACTTCTGTGATAATATATGTCGTATCCGTTATACCAAATTCATCACTGACAACATAAGTAGCAAAATCATTACCCATTGCTTTTGCTGTGCGTGTCACCACCATCGTGCCAGGTAAAACGATATAATCCACTGAGCCACTTGAGGAGCTGTTTATTTTGCGTAAAGTAAAACGTGTACCCACTAACTCATTGGTTTGCAAGGGGATAGAGTCTTTCGTATTGATAACCAACATGGTTTCAATGGTTTGTGGCTGCGGATTGGCGCACATGACATTGATGGAAATACTATCATAACAACCTGATATGGTCTTAAATACAAGATTATGCACGCCAGGATTTAATTTAACATTTAAGCCATTTGTACAAGGTGTATAACCGCTAGTGTATGCCGAACCATTGTCTGTCACGGACTGAATATTGATATTTGACATCGTAATACAGACATCTGCAATGGTTGTGCAACCGTTAACAGCCGTTGTGAGGCTTGTGCTAGATATAAAATCAGGGCAACAGCCCGTCCTATTGTTGCCTACAATCGCCGTAACGATGCCTTGACAAGTTGGGTCGCTGATACGTGAAACAGTAACCGTATAAGTGCCAGCAGATAAATTATCGCGGGCATTTCCTGTACCTGTTCCGTTGTTGGTTGACCATGCGTAAGTATAATTTACGCCGTTATCTACCAGTATCGTTGCTAAGCCGTTTGCTGTGCCGCACGTGGCATCTCTGATGGTGGCTTTAGCATTAACAGGAATACATGGACAAGTTTTTAGAACGGTGATGCGTTGTGTCCATCTCAATATATTGCCACATTCATCTATCGCTGTCCATGTTCTTATCAGGGTATAATTGCAACTATTAGTCGTTGTTATTGAATCTGTTGATATCGTAACGGTTGCCGAACCACAGTTATCTGTTGCAGATACTGAGGGGGGCGTTGGAACGGTCTGTGTTGCCAAATTAATGGTCGTATCGTTGGGTGTCGTAATGAATACAGGAGGAACGGCATCTTTAAGCTTAATGTAAACTTTAACCACACGCGTATTTCCACATGAGTCAGTTGCTGTCCAGATATTTTCTATCAATGTTTTATAACCGCTTTGTAAACAATTGCGGCTATCCGTTATATTTTGATTAAAAATAAGATTGGGACGCGAGTCAGTATTGTCCGTTGCTTTTGCATCATTTAGGCTGAAAGCAACAGGGTTGGCACAACTAAAAGTTAAAGTATCGTTGTTATTAACACCTGTCAAAAAAGAATTTATGAAAGTAACGGTAGGTGCGATATTATCACCCCGACAATCCAAACGGTTGTTTTTTGCTTGAATATCAAGGGTAAAACGAGCGGTATCGCATTGTCCGTCACGGTCACATATTTGAAGGCAGAGCGTGTCATCACCGAGATAGCCGAATGTAGGCGTATAAACAAAGCACAATTGACGGTTAGTGACGGTCACATTGGTAATTATACCATTTTGAACGCCACATACTGAGGGGGTGAAAGTTTCAATGGGTGTATTATCTAAAATAGGTAAACAAATGTTGAGTACAGAGTCTTCTTTTGTAACGATATGAGTACCCGTAATCGTCGGCGGATTGATATTAGTAGGTACAAACAATGCCCCAATTGTTGTATCTACATCACCCCAATTCAAAGAGAGGGTACGTGTTAAACCAGTAGTTACATCGGCATCAGAATCGTTTATATCTGTCTGATTATTAACATTTTGTGTTGCAAAACGATAACCGGTTGGCTTAACAAACTTCAAACGATAAGTACTTGGTGACAAACCATCGAACATATATTTTCCAGTGCCGTCCGTTGTTGTCGTTTGAATGGGTGTTGTTAAATTATTATTATCAAATAGTTGGACATTAATACCAGCTACGGGGCTTTCGCCTTGATCTAATAACCCGTTTTCGTTCAAATCAATACCCACAGTTGTGCCTTTGATGGTCGCGCAACCAATCGGTAAGTTGTTATGGAAAACAAACGGGTCGTCGGCAGCTAAATCGAATGTGAGCCAATAAGGATTATTTGAACAACTATAATTCTGTAAATGATTGCTGTTGACCATATTAGAACCGAGCGTTAATACGCCGTCCACGATGCCGTCTTTATCAATCACACCATCGCCGTTGGCATCAGTGATGTCACCATCATTATTTGTCGGATCAAGAGGTGTGGCACCTGGCAAACAGCGTGTACTGAGGGGGTAGCCATTCGGGTGAACATAACGCACTTGATAACGCCCTGGCACACCATTGGTATAAAACTGGTATTCTCCAGATGTGCCGTCGAGCATCGCACCGCTTGTATCTGTTGCAAAAAATATAGAACCACCTATAGGTGCTGAAACCAACTCAATATGTCCACCTTTCAAAACAAAACCTGTGTTTTCGCAATAAATCGTACCCATTGGGTCAAAAGGTTTGACCATGAAAGAGGCCGTGTCTTTGGGTTCTTCACCATTCGTAATAATGCCTGAACCAGCTTGATCTGAAGCATTGAAAACAAATGCCCGATTCATAATATGAGCGCGAGGACCGCCATAAAGTAGAATCAATGAAATATCCAAAGTGACGGAATCACCCGCTGCTATTGTCGGAATGGTCTTAGTAGCCAATGTTTTGGCTTCGTTTGATGTCCAACCTTGTAGATTTGATACATTTAAGACCATGCCTGTGGGGATAGAATCACGCACCAACACGTTCATGATGGTAAATGTTGACTTATTGACGACCGTTATTTTGTAATTGACTGAATTACCTAAGCGGACGGTTGAGGGCTGATTCGCTGCTAATGTTTTATGAATACCGACTAACAAACGTCCGTCTGGTTTTGGATTAATAGTAATCGGAATGGTCACTTCGGTACATAAACCTGTGTTGTCACATACCCGAATACAGACTTGGTCACTGCCATTAAAAGTGGCATTAGGTCTATAAACCACACAAAGTTGATTGCCATTTACTGAGGGGGTCGCCGTACCGTGCGCGCCTTGGCTACACACGGTGGCGGTAAATGTTGATTGGTCATCTGCATCACTAATAGTGGTACAGACTGTTTTAGTTGAGTCTTGTTTAGTTGTAATACTGAGGGGAGCAACTCTCGGTGCAGACGGGCGACGTTCAACCGTTACAGGCACTGTAATTTGTGTACAAAGGTTTGTATTATCACATACATTCACACATAAAGTTGCCTGACCGATGAATGTACCATTTGGCACAAAACGAATACACAGTTGATAACCATTGATTAACACCGAAGCCGTACCACCAACTGGCGTATTGCAAAGAGATGCTGTAAAAGTTGAGTTCGCATCAAAGTCGCTGATGGTGGTGCAAACGGTTAAAGTTGAGTCTTGTTTTGTTCTAATGCTTACGGGCGCAATTGTTGGTGCATGACCTATTGCATTGACTGTAATGGGTATTTTAACAGTGGTGCAAAGTTGTGTATTGTCACAAACAGTGATACAGACAGAATCTGTACCCGTAAAACGCCTTGTCGGCACATATTGGACGCATAGTTGGTTGCCATTTACGGAGGGGGTCGCTATGCCATTTTTTGCAATATCACAAACGGTTGTTGTGAAAGTCGAATTGGCATCAGGGTCAGTAATCGGCATACAAAGAGTCACCGTAGAGTCTTGATTGGTTACAATTGGCGTGACTTGAACCGTGGGCGCTGTGCCTAGATTATTGCAAAAAGACTGAAAACATGATTCTAAATCGTTATAAACACCCCCAGAAGCGACGATGTAAAGATTATATTCACCATTGGGCAGCAATTCAACTTCATTCAGACCTGTAATGGGGAATATTTGTTCGTTGTGCCATAAATATGTAAAACAGTTTGAACCACCAACCACATTAAAACGAATATGACTCACTGTAGTCCATGTTGTATCTACTCTTTTAGCACCACTGGCAACACCTGTATAAAAAGTATTCAACGACACAACGCCTTTGGTTGGTCCTGCCGATGAGCCGTTGAGGTTTTGCGTACCATAATTATAATCGCTGGATGGTGCTTGGCTTGAAAAATTGACCTGTGAGACGAGCGTAGGCGTGGTAATAAGCCTTGTATCATAATCAAAACGGAAATTGGCATCGCCCATATTGAACGCATGAGCCATATCATGGGCACGAACTTGAACCGCAATTGTTACTTTACTACTGTCACAAGACATGCTTTGAAGTGTAAAACGAACATCGTATTGACCATTTTGAGCAGTGAGAATGGATATAGAATAACCCCAAAGACAAAGGATAAGTCGTATGTTAATGCTTAGTTTCATTGCTTTTAGATAGTTTTAATGTGTATCTGCTTTTGAGTTAGAGTGATTATCAGAAACGGAATGACGTTTTCTCTTTTTTAATATCGGTTCTTATTAACTTACCATAATTAGGGTATCAAATTATAAGCCAATTATGCTGTTTTGCCTTTAAATGTTAAAAAAAGACTAATATTTTTATTTATAACTATGACGATTTAAAACACATGTCGAATACTTCAAAGTATCCGACACGTTGGCTTACTGATAGGTGTGCTTAATGCGGCACACCCGAATACTTCCCATTATTCGCTTTCCACAACACTTTGTCATTAAAATTGACATCGGCATCGAGGTTGTAATCACCACGACGATATTGGTCGAAGATACCTGACTCAATTTTCCACAATTGGGCATCGTTGAAATTGATGTCAAAATTGGTCGTTGAGGTCGTTTTCATACCATCGCCGCTGTGCATAACCCATTTGCCATTGCTTAAAAGTTTACTGCCGAATGAGGGTGGATTTGTCGTAATGTATGAATCAAGCGTTGTAAAATCATATTGAATAATATTGTTGACAATCGAAACAGCAGTGGGCGACATGATGCCTAAGTGGTTGCGGTGTTCCACAACAATATAGTATGTCCCCAACGGTATTTGAATACAGTTTTTAGGAAATGTAATTGAGCCATCTTGATGCAGCCAACCCGCATATTGCCAAACAAGTGTCGTATTGGAAGGGCTTGACCGAAGTGACACCAACACCCAATCTACAACAGTGCTCGGATAGGTCGTTATGGTATCCCCCTCAGTACCCGCATAGTTCCAAGGTGCACCTTTATACGGTTGACCCTTAGGCGTTGCAACGGCAAATGCGCCAATGGGCGTTTGACCAGGTAATAAACCGCGTTGATTGAGGGTCGTTGACATCTTAGCTGTGGATGTCTTGTAAGCCCCTTCTAGCCATACTTTTATATTGAAAGACACACATAAGTGATTGAAAACAGTTAGATAAACGGTTGCCGTATCGCACAAACTGGGTGAACCACTGTCGCAAACTTTATAAGTAAAATTATCTGTACCCACATAATTTAATGCAGGCGTATAAGAATACACCCCCTCAGTATTGACCGTTACTGTACCATGATTTGGTGATTGAATCATGGCAAATGATAAGGTTTGACCCGCATTTGGGTCGCTGTCATTGTCGCTGACATTGCCTGTTTGTACAACATTGACATAATCGGAATGCGCATCATCAAGGGCAACAGGGGACAAATTGATGTAGTTTATGACGGGTGTATCCGTGACAATAATCGTTAACGTTGTTGTATCACATAAAATAGGTGAACCATTATCGCAAATGCTGTATGTTAATATACACGTTCCAACAAAACCATTGCTTGACATAAATCCAATCGTCCCATCTTCATTAACCGATGCTGTACCGCAGCTTGGCGATGTGACAATCATCGGTTTGCTCAATGTTTGATTAGCATTTGGGTCATAATCGTTAGATTTAACAGCTATATTAATGTGAACGCCAGTCGTCACACGAACTTTATCTTTTGTTGCAACGGGTTTCTCATTGACATTTACCCCTATTGTCGTCACTTCAATAGACACCCATGCCGTTGCACATAGAAGAGGTGCGCCATTGTCACAAACTTGATATTGGAATGAATCACGACCTATAAAATTCGTTTGCGGCGTATATATATAAAGACCATTGGTTTGCAAAACGACTATGCCATGCGTCGGATTGGTCAATTTAATGAAGCTTAAGGTTTGTCCAACATCCAAATCACTGTCATTCAACGACACATTGCCATTGACGGCTGTATTCATAGGCGTTGTCGTCGCATCATTTTCAGCATGGGGTGTTTGATTTGGATAAATAAGTGGATAAACTGTTACCGTTACCGTTGCTGTATCGCATAAATTGGGTGCGCCACCATCGCAGACTTTGTAGTTAAATGAACACGTACCAACAAAATTAAATTGAGGTACAAATAAGACCGTACCGCCTTCATTGATACTTACTGTGCCACATGTCGGTTGCGTCAAAATGAGTGGATTACTGAGGGGTGTCCCGTTCGGGTCTTTATCGTTTGCCAATACAGGAATATATGTCGCTCTGTTCATCGTTATCTCAATAATATCGTCTGTGGCAATGGGTGCTAAGTTTTCCGTCGGGGAATTAATATATTCGATATAAACGGTTGCTGTATCGCACAAGCTCGAAGGCGTACCATTGTCGCATATTTTATAGCGGAAAGAATCTCTACCAACAAAATTGACCGTTGGATAAAAGCTAAACGAGCCTAAGCCGCCGTTAAAAGCGATAAATCCATGTGTTGGCTGACTAATAGAGGTAAATGTCAAGGTCTGACCTGCATCGGGGTCGCTGTCATTCAGTGAAATCGACGCATTGTTAATAGGTTGATTGACTATGCTGATAAACAAATCATTGAGCGCAGTCGGTGGATTGTTATTCGCTATCGGGGATGCCAAAACTTTAACTGTTACCAAAGCTGTATCACATAAATTGGTCTCATGTCCTGTATCGCAAATCCGATAAATGAACGTGCAAGACCCCACAAAGCTCGTATTTGGCACAAAACCAATTGTACCATTTGTATTAACAGTAGCCGTTCCACAAGTTGGCGCGACTGAAATCGTTGGCATACTGAGGGGGTCGCCATTTGGGTCATAATCATTAACTTTAACAGAAATTGTTGTCGCTAAATCTTTATAAGTCAATGCATTATCTGGGTTAGCAATGGGTGCAACATTCGTTGGCGTACCAATTGGATTGGCAATTGTCAAATAAACCGTCGCTGTATCACATAAAATAGGTTCGCCATTGTCACACACCTTGTAACGGAAAGAATCTTTCCCAACAAAACCCAATGTCGGTGTATAAGTAAAATTGCCATTGGGTTGCAATGTCATTGAACCATGCAGCGGCGTAGATAAAGGCATACATGATAAGATTTGTCCCGCATCAGGATCGCTGTCATTGGTCGCAACAGAGGCATTTATAATTGTATTTGTCACTACGCGAAAAGCATCATCAACGGCATTGGGCGGTTGATTATTGATAAATGGATTGCGATAAACTTCCACACGCAAAGCAGCTGTATCGCATAAACTCGGTGTGCCATTATCACAAACAGCATAAAGCATCGTGCAAACGCCTATAAAACCAGGCGTTGGCGTGTATGTTACCGTACCATTGCCATTCACCACAGCCGTCCCACACGAGGGAAACGTAATAAGCGTAGGGTTGCCCAATATGCCTGTGGGGTCAGAATCATTCGCTTTCACATTAACGGTAATCGCTTGACCGCTTGGCGTTGATGTATTATCATCAATTGCCAATGGACGCTGATTGCCTTCTGATGCTTTGGGACGAATATTGATTATCAAAATAGCTGAATCACAGAGAATCGGTACGCCATTGTCGCAAACTTGATAATGAATGGTGTCCTTACCTATAAATCCTGTTCCTGATGTATAAATATATGACCCGTTAGGATTTAGCACAAAACCAGCAGCATATTTAGGCTGCACCACAACACTCGCTCGGAGTAATTGGTCGCTGTTTGGGTCGGTATCATTGGTTAAAATATTGCCAGATGCTACTGCGCCATCCAAGATATAATTGACATCGTTAGCTGCTTTTGGCGGTAGGTTGATTGATATAATATTATAAACGATTTTAACAGTATCGCACAATGAAGGATTACCTGTATCGCAAACCAATAAATAAACGGAGTCCAAACCTACATAATTGATTGAAGGTGTGTAAGTTATACATAAACGTCTATTCGTAATTTGTGCTTCAACCAAACCATAAACGGCATTTTGTAAAGTAAATGCAAAATGTGTATCCGTTACATCAGGGTCAATGATAGGCAAACAAGTTGTGACAAATACTGAGGGGGTCGTTGTGGCGAAAGAATCGCGCACCACAGGCGCATCGTTGATAGGCGTAATGTTTATGACCTGTCTCAACGTATCACACAGCCCTGTATCGTCGCAAACGATTAAACAAATTGTATCCAAACCGTTGTAATTTGCCGTAGATAAATAATTGATACACAGTTGATTAGTTGTTAAATGAGTCGTTATCCTCCCACCAAACGGTGTACTGCAATTAGAAACCGTAAAAAAACCTTCTGGCGTATCTGAATCATTGATTGTCAGACAAACGGCAAAAGTTGAATCCTCTTTTAGCGTTGTCGGCAATCTATTCACAATCTGAGGTGGATAAGAAACAGATGTGATTAAAATGGGAATTTTAGCTGTATCACACAAGCCGTTATTATCACAAACAATAAGACACAAAGTATCTAAACCATTGTAATTTCTTGAAGGTGAATATGTTACGCATACATCCTTATCGTTCATTATCAGTGCATTGGTTGTACCATGAGCGGGTGAACGACATAATGATGCTGTGAAAACATCATTATTATCTGGATCTGTAACAGTTGCGCAAAAGGTAATTGTCGCATCTTCTTTTGTTATAACAGGTCTAAAAGTGATAATCGGTTTGTCATTTATAGGCGTAATACTGAGGGGTATCTTAGCGGTATCGCACAAGCCATTATTATCACAAACGATGAGACATAAAGTATCTAAACCATTGTAATTGCTTGTTGGTGAATACGTTACGCAAACTTGACCTTCACTTATGAGCAGCGATTGAGCAATACCATGATTGGGTTGTGTGCACAAAATAGCTGTAAAAGTATCGCCCAAATCAGAATCAACAATATTAGAACAAATCCTTACCGTTGAGTCTTCTGCCAAGGTTACAGGCGTAACAGTCACAAAAGGTTTATCATTTACAGGCGTAATGGTCATAGCAATTTTAACTGTATCACAAGCACCTGCTTGGTCACAAACGATGAGGCAAATGGTATCTTGACCATTGTAATTGCTTGTGGGTGAATATGTTACACATATTTGATTGCCATTAATTACAGGATTATTGCTCGTTCCATGTCGTGGTGGTTGACATGTGGTTGAAGTAAAAGTATCACCTAAATCGGGGTCTGTAATGGTTTGACAAATTTGAATCGGTGTATCTTCTGCTGTTGTTACAGGCATATTTGTCACTACGGGTTTGTCGTTGACGGGCAAAATACTGAGGGGTATCTTTGCTGTATCACACAAACCGCCTTGATCACAAATGATGAGACAAACGGTATCTTTTCCGTAGTAATTGCTTGAAGGTGAATACGTTATACATAGAAAATCACTGCCTTTTACAATGATTCCTGTTGTACCATGTTGCGGTTGGCTACATAGATTAGCGGTGTGCGTGTTGCCCACATCAGGGTCTGAATATGCCACACAAATGGTAATCGTTGAGTCTTCATTGAGCGTTAGAGGGTCAAATGTGATAATAGGTTTGTCATTTACAGGTGTTATACTGAGGGGTATCTTAGCTGTATCGCATAAGCCAGTTTGGTCGCAAACGATGATGCTGACCGTATCTTTACCGTTATAATTCAATGAAGGTGAATATGTTACGCATACTTGATTGTTGCTAACAGTCATTGAAGAAGCCGTCCCATGAGTTGGTTGACCGTTTAAAGAAGCTGTAAATGTGTCACCTACGTTTATGTCCGTAATATTCAAACAAAATTGCAGCGGTGTATCTTCTGCCGTCGTCTTTGATACTTTTTCAATAACTGGCGGACTATACGGTTTTGGATAAAGAATAATATATACCGTCGCCGTATCGCAAAGACTCGGTGAACCATTGTTGCAAACCACATATTTGAATCGGTCAGTACCCGAAAAAGTCGCATTTGAAGGTGTATAAATAAACTGACCATTCGCCTCAATAGCAACTGAACCATGTGCTGGGTTGCCTCCTGATGGTAGCAAAGTATTGTAAGTCAATGTATTACTATTCGGGTCACTGTCGTTTAACGCCAATGATGCGGTTATCGTCGTTCCTTTATAAGCCGCCACTGCATCATCTTGTGCATGAGGTCTGTCATTCGCCGTATCGTTGTTATTGATACTAACTGTGATGATGACATGTGCCGTATCACATTTACTCGGCGTGCCATTGTCGCAAATGCGATATGAAAAAGTGTCTTGACCAATGAAGTTATTATGTGGTGTGTAAATGAAAGAGCCATCGAAATTCAGCATCACATCGCCATTGGTAGGGTTTCGAATAGGCATCGTTGTGAGCGTTAAAGTATGTCCATCTACATCAAAATCATTGTTTAATACATTGCCATTAACGGCTATATTTAAAAATGTTTCAGCATTGTCATTGAGCGCGACAGGGGCAATATTTTGGCTCGGCAAACCAGGCGTTTCCGTCACTTTTATATAAATAGCAGCCGTATCGCACTGCCCCGAGGTGTTACATACTTGATATAATTGAACGGCTGTACCTTTGAAATCCGTTGTCGGTGTGAAGGTATAATTACCATTCGATTGCATAGACCAGACCCCCTCAGTACCTGAACCCCAAGCCACAAAAGTCATAGCACCACCATTCGACGCATCATTAATTGCAACTGCACCGCTGACAGCGATGTTTTTTGTTGTCACATTGATGTCGTCATTAGCAACTACGCCTTTGCAAACTGTTGGTATACAAAGATTTATATTTTCAAAAATGCCAGCGGCAGCGACGATGTATTGGTCAAAATTGCCATCGGGCACAGGTTGCGTCAAAACAATTTCATTCATGCCCGTAATAGGTAAGCGCGAATCGTCATGCCAAATTAAGTTCATACATTTCGTCGCATCTTGAATATCAAAACGGATAGACGACACAGCCAACCACTCAGTACTGACTAATTTTGCACCTTGTCCGCCACCTCCATAATTGGTATTCAACGAAACCGTACTTAGAGGAAAAGTCGTTGTCGAACCATTTAAATTTTGAGCCGCATAATGGGTGTCATTAGCAGGTGATTGACTCGAAAAATTGTCTTGACTGATGAGACTTGGGTTGGCTATCACGCTTGGGTCGTAGTCGAAACGATAATTGGCATCGCCCATCAAAAAGGCGTGTTGTACGTCATGCGCCTTGACTTGTACTTGAATAATGATAGCGTTGTTCGGACAATCAAAATTTTTGACCGTGAATCTAACATCAAACAGGCCATTTTGGGCGACTAAATGGGTACAAACTGAACCAAATAATAAGAAGTTAATTAAACAGAAAATAATACTTGTTTTCGCAAGTAACAGGGTTTTAGAGTTCATCGGATGAATTATTAGCTATTAGTATCGGTGAATCGTATAAAAAAATGATATATGCAATATTTATGCCGTATTGGTTAATAATACATGTGCCATTTTTCCATCAATTATGCATTTGAAAAAAAATCTTACTTTTGCTTTTTTGATATAAAACAGATACTTCATTTTTATGAAAATCATTCACTGCACAGAAGAACACATCGACGAGTTATTATTTGTCGCAAAACAATCGTTTATTGATGCTTTTGAAAAACAAACAGAACCCAGCGATTTTCAACAGTATGTCCATAAAGCCTTTGAACCAACGGCTGTTTTGGCAGAATTACACGATTCAAAATCCATTTTTTTCTTATTGCAAACCGATGAAGGAGAAACAGCGGGCTATCTCAAAATGCGTTGGGATAGGTCAGATGAGTTTTTTCCAACCGAAAAAGCCATCGAATTGCAGCGTATTTACTTGCTCGAAAAGTATTGGAACAAAGGTTTAGGGAAAATTCTCTTAGATTTTTCCGAATCTTACAGCCGAGATCAAGGTTTTGAATGGATTTACCTCATCGTTTGGTTCAAGAATCAGGGTGCTATTAAGTTCTATGAACGTGAAGGTTGGACGATTTTTGCCAACAAAGACTTTCAATTTGGCAATGCCATTCATCACGATTTCGCTTTAAGGAAAAGATTAATAGCATGATTTTACAATAAAGAAGGCACATATTCATCTTTATACTGAGGGGATACTTTATTCGGTATAGAATGACGAAATATTTAAAATATATCGTCATTCAGAAAACCTAACTGTTAACAGAAACTATTTTATGACCAAACTTCAAATAACATACCGTCAGATATTTGCCATCGCTTTACCCCTAATATTAGGCAGCGCAGGGCAAAACATTGTTGCATTGAGCGACTCCATGTTTTTATACTACCGCAGCGACGAAGACTTTGCAGCCATCGGCTTTGTCGGCGTTTTTTACCTCATCATTGCAGCCATTGGTTACGGTTTTTCAAAAGGTGGACAAGTCCTAATTGCTCGTCGCATGGGCGAAGGCAAGCCAGAGGAAGTGGGTCGCAATTTTTTTGATATGCTGTATTTTGAGTTAGGCTTAGCCCTCATTATGTTTTTATTTATGCAATTTGGTTGCGCGACATTTTTTAAATGGTTTGTGCAATCGCCTGTTATTTATGAAAAAAGCCTTGAATTTCTGAAATATCGCTCTTGGGGCGTATTTTTTAGTTATGGTGGTTTGGCGATGATTTCACTCTATACAGGTGTTGCCCGCACAAAGTTTATTATGATTGATACTGCCATTATGGGCATTATGAACATCGTTCTGTGCTATCTCTTAGTTTATGGTAAGTTTGGATTTCCCGAAATGGGCATCGGCGGTGCAGGTTTGGCAAGCACTATTGCCGAAGCAACCGCCTTCGTTTTTTTCGTCATTTATATGTTTTTTGATAAAAAAGCAAAAGCCTATCACTTATTTAAACCTCGTAAAATTGATCTCAGTATTATTCGTCAGCAGATGTACATCAGCATCCCCTCAGTAGCACAGCCCGTTGTGGGCTTAGGGAGTTGGTTCGTCTTTTTCAGCTTTATCGAAGCCTACCTTGGTGTACGCGCCTTAGCGGTGACAAACCTCGTTCGCATGGTGTATTTATTTCTTTCAATACCCAGTTGGGGTTTTGCTTCCAGCATCAATACCTTAGTATCAAACGTCATCGGACAACGGGATTTTAAATCGGTGATGCCCACTATTTGGAAAACGGCTAAAATCTGTTTGGCAGTTACCATGGCAATTTCACTTCCAATACTGCTTTTTCCTTCTACTTTTTTATTGCCTTTGTTGCACAAAACAGGAGAAACAGGCTTGATTCGTGAAGCACTACCCGTTTTGAGGCTATTAATTGTTATTTTAGCCATTTTCAGCATGGGCAGTGTCTATTTCAATGCTTTGGCAAGTATGGGTGCCGCAGCCTTAGGGTTGGCTTTGCAATTCGTTTGTGCCGTTGCTTACCTCGCTTTTATCCATGTTGTACTCGCTTATACTGAGGGGGGGCTAACGTGGGCTTGGGGGGGCGAAATTTTCTATTGGGTGGTTATGATGATTGTGACCATTTGGTATTTAAAATCCGAAAGATGGCATAAAATGCGTGTTTAAATGAGTATATTCTTAAAAAACATACATTTATATATTGGTAAACAACTCAATACGAACAAAACTTATGGCAAACGAATTTGATAGAATATTCAAAGAAAACGGCAGACAATTGATTGAAGCCATCGCTCGCAAAGTCTTACACATTGAAGGGCTTGACAATACGGAAGAAATTAAAGCTTCTTTGTTAAAAACCTTAGAACGAAAACCCGATTGGTTACTTAAAATTATACGTCCAAATCCTATTGATAATTCAATATTTCATGGTGAAATACAGACTGACGATGTAACAAATATGCTAGATCGAGAGTTGATATATTTTGCCTTGTTGTGGAGTGAGCATCATTTGCCTATTCGTCAAGTTGTGGTATATATTGGGCGAAAGAAAAAACCAACTAATTTGTTGGGACATGCTCGATTAACGCTGCCAAATATTGATTTTAAAATAGAAATCATCAATATAGCAGACATTCCACATGATTTGTTTATCAATTCGGATATTCCAGAAGAAGTTATACTCTCAATTTTATGCAATTTTCAAGGACAACCACCCCAAAAAGTCCTTGAACGCATCATTTTAAGGCTTAAAGAATTGGATAAAAATCAAGAATTAACATTTGGAAAACACATCGTACAGTTGGAAATATTGTCAGACTTGCGTAATTTGCAACCATTATTAACTAAAACAATAGATACTATGCCACTCGTATATGATTTGAATAAAGATGTTCG
>JAYTUQ010000211.1:0-6515 GCA_043744455.1 Saprospiraceae bacterium
CATATCATAACCTAAAAAATGCGCTTCTAAAACTTCGCCGTTCGTTATGGTTGTAAAAAAACCGATAAGTTGACCTTCTTGAAAATAACCAAACAAACGGAAATTTTCTTCCAATTCCAGTTTCAAATTAACAAAATAACCTTCGTGTAAATGGACAAGGTTAACGGCTGAATTGTCGCAAACTTGCTTATACAAGTCATTTATGCGCGTTTTGTGCGCTAAAATGCGTTCCACATTGAATTCTTTGAGTTCAATACCGACCATTTTTTTGAAAGCCCTTTTGGCACGCACCCGATATTTTGACCCAAGCGCATCCAGATAATCTGTCATGCTTGTCCATTCTGAAGGTAGGTTAAAAACAAAATTGGGTTCAACTTGAAATTCATTATAACCTTTAAGCGACTGAATCAAACGGTGATGCTGGGTGCCTAATGGGAAATCTTTGATGAAAACAGCGTTGATTTTTGTACCTTTTGCAGCAAGTTGTTTTTTGGCAAAACTGACCCCCTCAGTAAAAAGTCGTTTTTTATCGTCAAAAGTCAATATTTGATTATCAAAAGAATAGGAATGGTCGCCTGTCAGCATCAAATTGCCGATGATGAGGGTATTGTATTCAACTTTACTGGCTAACCATTTCTTGAAAGTTAACCAATTGTCTTTTCTGCCTGAAAAATTGAGGCTGTCGCCCGCATTAAAATGTTTGATTTGACACGCCATGTAACCGACCACTTCTCCCTTTTTTTCAAATACAAGATAGCAGAAAGTGAAATCACGAGGCGGCTTGTTTTCAAGGACGCTTAGATATTCAGTGCTCAAAAAAATGTCTTTTTTGAAACCAAACGAATGTGCACTGTCTGCCTTTATGTCAGAAAGCGATGTATAAAAATGGATACTAAAGTCGTTGATTGTCAAGCTGTTATCACTTGATTTTGGCGTGGATGGCGTTTTATGAAAAAGATGTTGACAAGGATACATATTTGGATAAGTGGTTAGTGCGTCTTAAAAAACAATTATTTTCTAAAAAGGTTGTTTCATACATGACGTTTGGCTCGGTATTATATTTTGACAAACTTTCCAAAAGTTATCAACTTTTGGAAAGTTGTTCGTTTATAATTTCATGACCAAAATAAAAATCAAACCACTCAACATGATGCCTTTTGCCAAACGGCTTAAATATGAAAAGTCTTTTTTTTCACGTGCTTTTACCAATAAAAACAAAGCATAAATCATTGGTAAAGAGACTGATAGGTTTAAAACGATGATTTTTAACCAATCATGAGACCCCCTCCCGATATTCTCGGGATGTGCCCTCAGTATAAAACTAAAATAAGCCATAAAAATTAGAAAAATAATGCCTGTAAACAGCGCTATTATTTTACTTTTTGGTATGCCTAAAACAATTGGAAGTGTACGACAATTGCCCGCAAGGTCGCCTTCGGCATCTTCAATGTCTTTAACGATTTCTCTGAACAAAGTGGATAAAAAAGCAAATGCGGCATAGCCCGTAAAAGTCATTTTGACGGCATCGAGCCAATGTGTTTTAAGAAATATTAAAAATATGGGTGACAAACTTTGTGCATAAAAAATGACCCAAGCCACAAAGGCACAGAAAAAAGAGACGACTAAATTACCAGTCAATGGTTGCCGTTTGAACCATTTTGAATAGGCATATAATAAACCAACAGCTGCGGGATAAATTAAAAACTGAATGATGTCTTTGACATAAAATGCTAAGTATAAACTGATTATGAATCCTAAAAAAGTAGAAAATCCGTAAATTATCCAAGCCGTTTTGAGCGAAAAGACACGACCGACAATGCGTTTGTGTTCTGGTTTGTTCTGTTTGTCAATCTCCATGTCTTCAATATCGTTGACGACATAACCACCTGCGGCAATTAAAACAGTTGACAAAACAAGAAGAAAAAATGGGTATGCGGGCAAGACAGGTACCATGCCTAAACGCGTTATTTCGGGCATTAATACCGCATATTGAAGCGCGTATTGCGTCAAAACCACAAGGGCAAGGTTTGGAAGTCGGATGAGGCGGAGGATGGATTTCATTCTTTTCCGTTTACGTAGTCCTGCAAATAGGAAAAATCTGGTCTTAAAACGCCGTCCATAGCAATTGTACCACGCAACAGCACATCGGAGTATTCTTCTTTGAGGATTTCGGGCAAAATATAGTTGATAAATTGGTCGCCAAAAAAGGCAGAAGCATCGCGCGGTAATTCATTGGGCAAATTGTCAATCGTCATCATTGTAACAGCATTTTCTTCAAAAGGGGCAACTTCTTGAAGCGTTGTTTTGTCGAAACCAAAAAATGGGTCTGAAATTTTTGATGCGTGAATGGTGCAAGGGATAGACGAATAAGGCATCAAATCGCAAGACACATCGGCAATGACTTTGATGTTAAAATCAGGCGAAGTCATGTCGTTTAATTCAAAAAAACGAGGGGCTCGGGCATCGTAAAAAATGCCATTGATAAATAAATCTGTTTTATCAAAAAAACGAGAAAAAGTAGAACGATATACTGAGGGGTCTTTGTAATAGTCATTTTTATCGAAAGGTTGCCCGTCCATACGTTCCACATAATCCTTTGGGTGAATGCGGATAAAAATAGGGTGGTCATATTTTTTTGTTAAATAATCTTCGATACTAACTCTTTGAAAACCAGCATCTTGTATGACCTCAACGGCACCATTTGATACTCGACCGCCGCCGCTGATGATGACACGTAGGGGTGGGAATTTTATTTTTTTGTAGCATTCCTTCGCCACAGAATAATCTTTTAGTTCATATAAACGGGGCATTGTGAAAGTATCTGTTCTCAAACCATAAGCCAATAAACCATTGTGCGTGCCGACCATACCCGCAAATGTGCCAAAGGCAATCAACCGTCTCCCTTTATCATCTGTTAATACTTCATAATCAATGATACGAACGTTTTTTTCTAAAATGGCTTGTAAAAGCTCACGATTATGGGCTTGTTTTTTAATAGTGTGAGAAAAGAAAAAGTAGGTTTTGTCTTCATTCAATTGTTCAATAGGTACTTCTTTAATGCCTAAAAGAATATCACATGGGCTCAAATCGTTTGACAATTCAATGCCCTCAGTCAGATAATCTTCATCAGAATAACAACGATTTGAAGAAGGTTCCACGACGATATTGACTTCTGGAAAGCTGATTTTTATGAAAGCACATTGTTTTGGCGTCAAAGCCACGCGCGCATCATGTGGTATTTTTCTTTCTCTAATGATTCCGAATATCATGTGTAAATGGGTTGAAATGGTTGTATTTAGATGATGAGTTGAACACAAAATTAGATTTTTAAATGGTGTGAACAATGTTAAGTTGTGATTTATTCCTAAAAAAGACCCGCCAAAACTTTTAGTTACTGAGGGGGACAACGATATTTGTTTTTAATTGGTCAAAAGTCATTGAAGTCATTTGTCATTATGTCATTTGTCATTAAGTCATTTGTCATTATGTATTGACCAATGACCAATGACCAATGACCAATGACTAAATGACTCACTGACATAATGACTACTGACTATTAACTAATAACTAAATACATGAACTACATCATTTATGACCTTGAATGCACTTGTTGGAAAGAACGTCCACCGGGTATGGAAATGGAAACGATAGAAATTGGTGCGGTGAAACTCGATGATTTTGGCCAGTGGATTGAAAGTTTTGGGGTTTTTATTCGCCCGACGATTCACCCAGTTTTGTCTGATTTTTGCCGACAATTAACCTCCATTTCTCAAATTGATGTCAATCGGGCGGATGCATTTCCACGTGTTATTGACAGTTTTATGGATTTTATTGACCTCGAAGCCGATGATTATTTGTTGTGTTCATGGGGTAATTTTGATAAAAAACAACTCATAGAAGAATGTGCGCGGCATGATGTGGGCACGGCGTGGCTGGAGGCACATATAAACTTAAAAGCACAATATCAAAAAATGAAAAGGCATAGGCAACCCATTGGACTTAAAAAAGCGGTGGAACGAGAGGGTTTTGAGTTTACAGGCATTCATCATCGTGGCATTTCTGATGCGGAAAATTTGGCTAAGATATTTGTGAAACATATTGATGTTTGGCAATATTGAGCAAGTACGAATGATGTAATGATGAAGTATTCAACATGAATCACTGATTCATGTTTACGATTCTAACTTTAATAGGTTAATTTTTAAGCGTTCCTTACAGATAATTATTTCAAAAAACCGCTAATATTTTTCGAGGTTCTGGTATTAACAATTAACCTCCTCGGTATTAACCTATTTTTTCATTATTTCAAAAAACAGATGATTATGAAATAACCCCCTCAGTAGATGTCGGATTTTGGATTTCGGAAAATGTGCTTAACCGAAATCCAAAATCCGAAATTGTTACCCCTCAGTATGTCGGCATTTGTTAACCCTCAATTTTTATAAAACATTCACAATTAATTATTTAAGTTTTTTGTTTGTTTTAGGTATTTTTTAGAAATTAAAATGCTTAGTTTTTGCTTTACGCCAATTATTATTTTTGTTAAGGTTGTGATACTGAGGGGGTGCTAAAAACATTAGAAACAAGGTTTTCTTTTTATATTTGCCATTATTTCATCAATAAAAATCAATTAATCATGGTTAACAGACGCGACTGGTTACGCAACAGTGCCGCTTTACTCGGTTCAATGATGCTGCCTATTTCCGATATGGAAGGTATGGATTTTACAACACCGATGTTGGCAGGAGATAAAGCCCCTATCAAAATCAATCAAAACGAAAATGCTTATGGTCCTTCGCCAATGGCTATAAAGGCTATGACCGAGCAAATAACAAAAGGCAACCGTTACGCTATGCCTTTGATTACAGAATTCAAGGCGGCTTTGGCTAAAATGCACAATGTCAAGGAGTCCCAAATTTTGATTGGTTGTGGTTCGTCGGAGATATTGGCGTTGTCCACTTTCCTTGCCGCCGAACGTGGCAAGGGCAATTTGATAGCCGCTGACCCCACATTTAAGATTTGGTTAAAACCTGCTGAACGTGTGGGACTTGATGTGAAATGGATTCCATTGGATAAAAAAATGGGTCATGACCTTACGCAAATGAGTGATGCCGTAAATGACAAAACACGCTTTATATATGTGTGCAACCCTAATAATCCAACTGGAACAGTGTTAAATGATGCTGATTTACGTGGATTCATCAAAAAACATGCGCCGACAAATTATATGGTTATTGACGAAGCGTATACAGAGTATGCCGATGCCCTCTCCGTAACGGACATGGTTTCGATGTATCCAAATCTAATTATTGCAAAAACTTTTTCAAAAATATATGGTATGGCGGGTTTGCGTATTGGTTACGCTATTGCACAAGAAGAAACCATTACAAATATGAGTAAATATCAAGCCTGGGCAAACGCTGGTGTGAGTAATGTGTCTATTGCTGCCGCTTTTGCTGCTTTGTCAGACCAAGCGCATTGTGAGAAATCTAAGTTAGAAACAGCAAAAGTGCGCGCTTTTACTGAGGGGGTGCTTAAACAGAAAAGTTATGACTACGTGCCTTCAAAAACCAATTTTGTTTTTTTCAACGTCCATCATATCAACTTCGATTTTGCTGCAGAAATGGCTAAAAATGGCGTTTTATTGCGCAATTGGGAAGCGGCGGGTCAAAAATACGCTCGTGTGAGTCTCGGTACGATGGCAGAAATGCAGGTCTTTGCAGAAGTCTTACGTAAAATTGCTTAAATAGTCAAAAGTATCCGATACAGAATTTAATGGGAATAGATTTTTTTCAAAAAATCTATTCCTATTAAATTCTGTATCGGATACTTAGCCGCCTGAAAAAATATTATCATAGCGAGAATTGTTGGAAATATGCAACATTAGTAATTTAAGTTTGTCTTGTAAAAAGATGATATTAAAGGTTGAATATAGGTATTTATATTTATTTTTTAAGTTCGTTAGTTAAAACTATGCCCTTTAGGGCAAGAATTTATTTGCTACACATTTTTTGTATTTTTGTAGTATGAGAAATAGAGTAGGGAGTCATTCGGTGCATCAAATACAAGTCCATTTAGTATGGATAACAAAATATCGTTATCACGTATTACAAGGCGATGTACAATTACGTTGCCGCGAGTTAATGCGTCAAACGTGTAACGCACTGGATATCCAGATATTGAAAGGCGTGGTAAGTAAAGACCACATACATTTGCATATATCATATCCACCGAGCCTTAGTATAAGCGATATAGTAAAGCGAATAAAAGGTCGCAGTGCAAAATTATTATTGCAAGAGTATCCTGAACTCAAACGCCGATACTGGGGCGGTCATTTATGGGGCATAGGCTATGGCGCATGGAGCGTTGGTAATATTACAGAAGCGCTACTTCAAGCGTACTTAGACCATCATAAAGACCATCCAAACGGGGATGAGAATTTTATTCTTGAATAAACTCAACTTAAAGTTGGGTTCTTTCAGTCGGTTTCTAACCGAAACTGCGAATTTCATTCG
>JAYTUQ010000212.1:0-1695 GCA_043744455.1 Saprospiraceae bacterium
CGTTGGCTGCTACTTTAAGGCGACACTATGAACGAAATTAACTTTAGACATATAGCAACACAAATTGGGGACTCTTTAAAATACTCAACAACTGTTAACGAAATTGACAGAATTGGGCAATCAATTTTAAGAGCGAACAAAGAAAATTTTCCAAACTCTGCTATCACTTCTGCAAGAGCACAGACCTTATACAATTGGGTTTTATCATTAGCTAAGACACCGTTAGACAGCACAGAAAGAGTAAAGCGACTTATTCAATTTTGCCTTGAGCTTACACCAGAAGAACACAAAAAGACAACAATTGATTTTTTAGAAAAGCATAATTGCCCTTACAATCTTCTTTATAAAGACAATATTGACGAGTTTCTTAAACGCAACTTTCATGCAGAAGTGATTAAGCATTCACAAAGATTGTTTGCACAGACAAATTATTTTCACGCTGTTTTTGAAGCAGCAAAAGCTTATAACAAAGACGTTAAAGAGAAATCAAAAAGCGACAAGGATGGACAACCACTTATGCTTAATGTTTGGGGTTGCGACAATGGCGTTTTAAAAGTTACTTCTTGTCAAACTCAAACAGACAAAGACTTTCAAGATGGAATTAAATTTATTTCAGGTGGACTTATGAGTGCCATTCGAAATCCAACAGCACACGAACCTGCAATAACTTGGCCCATTGACAAACAAGATTGCTTGGACATTTTAAGTTTAATCACTTTCTTATACAGACAACTTGACAAATCAACATATTACAAACAGCCTTAACGAACAAAGCAGCAGCCAACAAAAGGTTTTGTGCAATTGGGGCTTGACGTTGCAGCAATCATCAGCAGTGCATATCCAAGCTTTGGTTTCGGCGGACGGAATTCTGTTGGTCATTAGTTCTTATCATCAACTTTTGTTTATTAATTTAGCTTCAGTTCCGGGCGGACAGTTGGTCAATTCCCCAACTGACACAAAGCCTCGATCGTTGCCCGTCATTTTAAAGCGACATTCCGTTTCACATTAAACATATAACATGAAATATTTAAAAACAGTCATTGTATTCGATGGACAAAAACTATTTGAAAATAAGGAAGTCCTTGACCATCCAGAATTTAAAAAATATTACGGAGCTGGTAATGTTATGTATCAGAATTTCGTTGATGAAATAAATGACTCACCGACTGCGTATCTTTACATTGACGCTACAGACAAACCACTTTTTCAAATAAAGAACTGCCCTTTAAATTTACTTGACAGACTACGTGCAGCTAATTTGTGTTGACACCACAAAACCAATTTCTTTCATTACAGCCGTTGCATGCCTTATTTGTGCTTCTTCATTTTCAGGGTAAATTCTTTCTGCTTCAGTAAAAATATCCTTCAATGTTTTTGTTCCTTTTAAAGTCAATGAAAAATCATACAGGACTTCATTTGACTTCTGCGTAAGGACACCGTCAATTAAATTTTTATCAATCATTATATTATACCTGGCTGACACTTTATGAAAATTACAGATTGACAAATGTTGCCAGACAGGCTTTTGTTTTGACACTCGACAAACTGCTATAAAAAAAGAATTTTTTTCTCTACCGTTCTTTTTTATCGGTGGACAAAAACGAACGGGCAACAAAGGTATTGCTGCAAGCAGGGCGGGACGTTGTTATCTTCGGCTGCGGTTCGCTATCAGCTTCGGTTGTGGGCAGGACAAGC
>JAYTUQ010000213.1:0-63847 GCA_043744455.1 Saprospiraceae bacterium
GTGTCATTCGATCTGTCATTGATACCCTTCGCAAAAGAGGCGTAGAAGTACTCCCTTGCCTAAATTTAATCATTAAATTACAACCTGTGTAGTTACAAGCCATTTATAAAGTTGAAGGGTTTGTTATTTTAAATGAAATTGCTGTCATTTTATTGTCAAATCCTAGGGCAAAACTCTACATTAAGGGACATACAGACAATGTGGGAAAGGCGTCAAATAATTTGACTTTATCCATTAATAGAGCTAAAACGAGTTATATGTATTTACTAAAAAAAGGCGTGCCTTCGAAACAAATGTATTATAAAGGTTTTGGACGACTAAAACCAGTAGCAGACAATGATACAGAAGAAGCAAGACAGCTCAACAGGCGGGTAGAGTTTGAGATAATTGACTAAGATTATGCGCTCGTAACAGAATAAACACAGAGTAAATAAGAAAAGGGAATCTGTCCATTGATAGATTCCCTTTTCTTTTGTTTGTATCGCAATATAATTTAATTAACTGCGATTAGATTCTTGTAAAATGCGTTTAGCTGCATCAATAATAGTTGAGTCGTGAACGTTGATGATACCACCATCAGGTCCCGGTTCGTAATGCCAATCATTTGTGCTTCCTTTAAAACGGACGGCACCAAAAAAGTCGCGAACGTCATGTTCGTCTTTGTTAAGTTCGTTTGCAATGCGGCTGACGCTACCTGTTGGAAGGCTATGCTTCAGCCTACGCAACTCTTCAAATGTAATATTCATTGGCGGTGAATTTTGGTTAGATAATTATTGTTTGAACCTCAAATATTCTAAAAATATTTAATGTAAAGTTAACTTTTAGTTTTGTAATTTCCAAACTTTTATTCATAAAAATTTCAAGAATATACTTTTTTGTAAAATAAAAAGCATTCAAGAATTTTATAAATATATTGTTATATGTTTTTGAGTAAATTCAAACTGATAAAATGGATATAGTTGGGCTTTAAATCGAAAATTACTGGGGGTGTTTTTTGTAGAAAAAATAAGGCTCTCACAGCAATGTGTGAAAGCCTTATTTTTTATAGATAGTTTAAGCAGATATCGTGATTCATTTACTTTTTCAAAAATGCACTAAACTTTTTGTCAAGTTCCACACAGATATTTTCTGGCAACTCATATTTAGTGTAGTCAAGGTTGAAAGAACCATCCGCCTCTTTTTTTATCGTCAAAGTTTTGTTGACATTGTAAACCCCACTGACAACATTCACAGTTAAATCTTTTTCAGGAATGGTCAAGCCATTTGGTTGTTTCAAGTCCTTTGAAAAAGTTTGCATTTCAACTTGAGTGGACGAAATGGGGACAGCCAAGCCAAAATCATATGTTCTCCCAACGATTAAGCCTTTTGCACAGCCTTTCCCCTCAACAACAGTAATGAGCGGTGACCATCCACCAAATGGTGCATTGGCAGGGCTTGCCATATCTCTATAAAATAATGTGACGTTTGAAGGTGTAAACACGGTGTTGATTGATCCGCCACAAAAAGCACTCACGTTCACTTTTACAACAACACTTTTATTGACAGGTAATTTCGATTTTAAATCAAAAGTCGAACTTGAGCAAAGGTTTTGTTCAGGTGAGGTATATATTCTATTATACTGTTGATTAAAAACGATGAGTTTGGTAGCAATTTTTGGATCTGAAAAGACTTTACTGTCTAATACTTCCCCATTGCCAAGAGTTGTTGTTCCGCTTTTGTAAACGATGCTCGGGTTTTGGGCATTGACCAACAGATAATTAAAAGATTCACGTGCAACTGAACAATTTGCATCTTTTGAAGCTGTTGGTAAATCAGAACTGACTTTAAGTGATACAGTACAGATATTTTTTATGCTTTTACCAATAACCCAAGTAGATAAATGTGGTTGTTTGAAAGATGCTTTTAACTTACCGTTGACACTTATGACGGTTGCTTGTGTTTCGCTTGTCCAAGTGGTTTCTGTTTCGTCACGGCTAATAACGTCTAACACATCTCCTGCTTGAATTTTGCGATTGAGCGTAACATCGAAGTAGTCTGCGTCAATATCCATCAAAACATCCATAGGTGCAGAAAATTTCGACACTTTTGACGAACCAGCAGTCATTGTCATAGAATAAAAACCAGCGGGAACGATATTCACTTGGCTTATCGTCGTGCCTTCTTTTACTGTCAAACCTGAATAACCGTCAGATAAACTGCTCAAAGAAGCCTCTGAACGTGTATCAAAGTGGATTAACTGGGTTTGAACTGAACCTGATAAAATACTTCCGTCAGCAGATAAAGGGCGTGTTCCTGCTTTCAGCATGACATTGACTTGTTCTGATTTGCCGTTTGACAAAGGTGAAACGAAAGCAATATCTTGCGCAGTACCTGTTGTAGCAGAGCTCGTAAATGAACTTGATTGAGTAGAAACACCCGCAGGTGGCGCAGATGGATTGACCATTGTTACTTTTTCTGTTTTCAAGTCGGCACTTTCAGTAAGTATATAGCTTTTTCTAACCGTTGTGAAGTTAGGCGCGCTGAATACAAGTGTAAATTCAAGCGTTTTTGTTGCTGTTGGCGCATCAGTTGTTTTTACCGCTAAAGAAACAATACCACTAATTGCACGAATTTTTTTCTCACCAAACATGGTATATATCTTGTCTTTGTCACGACCTTCAATGGCTACAGACAATTGATCAGGCACCGATTCAAGTTTAGCTGCATCGCCGACTTGAATAGAAATGGGATTTACTAAAAATGAATTGCCCGTATATAGCGTCAAATCTTTCGTTAAGTCCTCAACAGAACATGAAACTACGCAGAAAACGGATAAGCCAATTGCAAGAATACTTGCTATTAGTTTTGTGAAAATATTTTTCATTTATTAATACTTTTTATTCGATTTTAAAAATGGATGATGAGTAATTACTGAGGGGGTGTCAAATTTAATATTTTTAAAAAATACGATAAGCTAAGCGTAGATTCATTACAGGCCAAACTTTATTGTACCAGTTTTCATTGAAATTACGTGCTAAAATGGGGCCATTTTCTTCATTGGCTTTTAAAATAGCACCTGGATTGACCTTAATATCCACTGTGTAGTCACCTTTATAATAGGCACCCATATCAAAACTGACATTGATACGCTTACGTGGAATAGTTCTGCCGAAACCCATCCCCAAAAAAGGCGCAATTTTTTGAGTGTTGCTAATGGTTACCACACCATTCCCCAAGTCTTCAGGGTTTAATTGAACGTCATTGAATTTGACAGTTGAAGCCAATTCACCGCCGAGGGTAATCGTATTGGTTGGGAAATAAGACAAACCACCGATTAATCTGAATCTGCCCTTCTTACCAGGGGTGAATTCGGCATTTAAAGCGATATTGCTCAGTTTTACGCCACCGTCGAATGAAAGTTTTTGAAGATTGACAGTGCCATCAGGGTTTGTCGATTGGATGTCGTAAGTATAGTTTTCTTTAGTATATCTAGCATGATTGTATGCTAAACGACCTACCCAATGTTTTGCAAAACGATAAGAGACATCAATGCCCAGCCCGTTCACAATACCGACATTTATAGCTACAGCCATCTCTTTTTTCTGCATCGAGGAGGTTGTCACTTCATTTGCCCCATGTTCGGCAGATTGAGCATAATTGGCAGTGGCAGTCATAAAAGATAAACTAACAAAAAAAAATCTAATCATTTTTCCTTTATCCCTAAAGGTTTTCTGAATTAAAGTCATGATATTTAAGTTTGAAAATGAGTAAAGTAGATTTTTTGATTAATGTAAATTTTAGTATTTAAGATTGTTAAATTGTTTTATGTAATAATTTATTAAAAGTTACATTTATAATTTAATAATTTTAATAAATTATAAATAAATAAATTAACAATAATATTTTTTTTATAAACAAACAGATTTGATGAAAATTCAATTATTAATATGTGTTACGCTCAATATGTTTATAATAGAGATGACTGCACAAAAGATTAGCAATATAAGAAACGAATTTACAACCCTCAGCATCGTGCCTCAACCAACAAAGCTAACACCTGTGACAGGCTCTTTTACGATTACAAATCGAACGAAAATAATAGTACCCAATGCCAACGCAGACATTCGACGTGTTGCTCAAAAATTTGCCGATAGGCTCAAAGTAGATAGAACGAATGTGTCGGTTATTGACCTAAATAATTCAAAATCAAATGTTAACGTTATTTTTTTCTTGAAAACGGACAAAGAAGGCTTGGGTACTGAGGGGTATAAATTAAGTGTAACGCCTATCCAAATCAATATAAAAGCGGAGACTGCACAAGGCTTTTTTTATGGTGTGCAAACATTGTTACAAATGCTGCCAACGGAAGTGTTTTCAACAACAACTTTAAGAACAAAAGTAACTTGGCGAACGCAATGTGTAGAGATTGTGGATACACCTCGATATGTTTATCGAGGTTTGCATCTTGATGCAAGTCGACATTTTCAACCTGTTAGTTTTGTCAAAAAATATATTGATTTGTTGGCATTGCACAAAATGAATACCTTTCATTGGCACTTAACGGATGACCAAGGCTGGCGCATTGAGATAAAAAAATATCCAAAACTGACTGAAATGGGGGCTTGGCGCAAGGAAACGCTCATCGGTCATGGCTCTGATGTGCCTAAAAAATTTGATGGACAACGTTATGGTGGCTTTTATACCCAAGAGCAAGTACGAGACATAGTGGCGTATGCACAGGAGCGTTTTGTCAATATTATACCTGAAATTGAGATGCCTGGCCATGCGCTCGCTGCCTTAGCTGCCTATCCAGAATTGTCTTGTGATTCGACTAAAAAATACGAAGTTGCAACAAGTTGGGGTGTTTTTGAAGATGTTTTTTGTCCTTCCGAAAAGACTTTTTCTTTCCTACAAGATGTTTTAACCGAAGTTATGGCATTATTTCCTTCAAAATATATTCATATTGGTGGCGATGAATGCCCTAAAGAAGCGTGGAAAAATAGTGCTTTCTGTCAAGATTTGATGAAAAAAGAAGGTCTAAAAGATGAACATGAACTTCAATCCTATTTCATTCAGCGTATCGAAAAATTTGTCAATGCTAAAGGACGACGCATTATTGGTTGGGACGAAATCCTTGAAGGGGGGCTTGCGCCCAATGCAACGGTTATGTCTTGGCGAGGTACTGAGGGGGGCATCACAGCAGCACAACAAGACCATGATGTTGTTATGACACCGGGTAGTCATTGTTATTTTGATACTTACCAAGCAGATCCAGAATCAGAGCCTTTGGCAATTGGTGGTTTAATTACGCTTGAAAAAGCTTATGCCTATGAACCGACACCAAATGTACTGACTGCACAACAAGCCAAGCATATATTAGGCGCACAAGGCAATGTCTGGACGGAGTATATGCGAACCACTGAACAAGTGGAATATATGGTTTTTCCAAGGGCTATTGCTTTGGCGGAGGTGCTTTGGTCACCTAAAAATCACCGAAATTATGACAATTTTGTATCCCGTCTGCAAACCCATTTTTTAAGGCTTGACCGGATGCATGTCAATTATGCTAAACGATTGTATGATGTTGACATTGCAGTCAAATCCGACAACTCGACCCCCTCAGTAATTTTGAGTTCCTCAGTCAAAAATACAGAAATTCGTTATACTATAGATGGGTCTCAACCTAATATTAGGTCATTAGTATATACACAACCTATTGAAATTAAAGATTTTAATTTAATTAAAGCTGTGAATTTTCAAAATAGAAAACCTCTTAGTAAAACGGTATCTCAAACCATTTTTCCACATGCTGCACTGGGTTTGAAATACAAGTTGACGAAACCTGCAAAAAATACCTATGAAACTGGTAGTTGGGGATTAACCAACGGCTTACGTGGCAGTGAAAAGACGTATTCGCAATGGGTTGGTTTTGAAGGCAATGATATGGAAGTTATTTTTGATTTTGAGCAACCATTGAAAATGCGTTCAATTGATTTAGAATTTTTAAACAAACCTTCTTCCTGGATTTTTCTACCAGACTACGTTATAGTTGCTGTTTCAAATGATGGAGAAGAATGGTTGGACATTGACCGAGCCGACTTTGAACACAGCCGAAACCTTGAAAAAACGTATATAAAACAAGCGAAACTGCGCTTCTCGGAATATACCAAACCCAAACGATATTTAAAGATATATGCCAAAAATATGGGTGTTTGCCCCATAGGACATCCAGGAGAAGGGAAAGCTGCTTGGCTTTTTGTGGATGAACTGATTATAAATTGATTTTATGTGCGTAAATATGGCGGACTTTAAAGCGTCAATAATGTAATAACTTGATTTTATACAGCTGATTTTTAAGGCAGAATAAATTTCACGCTATTTGTTTTAAGAAATAGTTACAGTATTTTGTAAAATTAGTAAAAGAAATATAATTCTTTAAAATAATTAAAAAACAAAATAATATTACGTTTTTTATTTTTTTTAATAAATATTAATGAATAATTATTAAAAATAGAAGAATTTTATTTTCTTTGTCTTAACAAAAAATTGACGAACTATGCCAAATGATACTGTAATTCAAATACGTCGAGGCTATGACATTCAACTTATTGGTGAGGCTGAAAAAAACATCGTTGAAGCCCCACTCTCAAAGTCTATAGATGTTTTACCCTCCAATTTCAAATTCCTAACGCCTAAAGTTCTGGTTGAAGCTGGTGATGGCGTTGAGGCAGGTCAAGTATTGTTTATTGACAAAAATAACCCAGATATTAAGTTCTGTTCGCCCGTAAGTGGTATTGTTTCAGAAGTGGTTCGTGGAGAAAAGCGAAGCATCCTTGCCGTTCGTATACTGACCGACAAAAATGGCATTCAATACAAAGACTTTCCAAAAAAAAATCCACAAACGCTATCTTCTGACAACATTCGTCAATGCCTTCTTGACGCAGGTTGTTGGGCTTATATACAGCAACGACCTTTTGGTTGTATCGCGAATCCTTCTGTTGCGCCAAAAGCAATTTTCATTTCCTGTTTTGACTCTGCGCCCCTTGCACCTGACTTGACTTTTATCATCACGCAAGAGCCCGACAATTTTAGAACGGGTATTGAAGCGTTGGCTATACTGGGTGCTTGTCCCGTCCATTTGGGTCTAAAAAAAGTTCAAACATTTACCAGTATTCCACATACTGAGGGGGTGCATATTCATCATTTTGACGGTCCTCATCCTGCTGGTAATGTCGGTATCCAAATTCATCATATTGACCCTATTCATGGTGGTGAAGTTGTCTGGACACTGCATCCGCAAGATGTTATTATTATAGGGAGATTGTTCAATGAAGGTCGCTATCGAGCTGACCGCATTGTGGCAGTGACTGGGGCGCAAGTGCGGAAGCCACAATATTATAAGGTGCAAACAGGACAACACCTCGGCAGTATCCTTGAGGATGATTTGTTCATAGAAAAAAATCGAATCATTGAAGGCAATGTATTGCATGGACAGCGCGTCCCTGAAAATGCCCATATCTCCTTTTATACCAATCAAATTACAGTGCTACCCGAAGGCAATGAACCTGAATTCTTAGGTTGGTTGCTGCCCGGTTTGAAGAAGTTAAGCCTCTCGCGCACCTTTTTTTCTTGGCTTGCCAAAAATAGAAAATATGAATTGGATACCAATACACATGGAGAAGAACGACCCTTTGTGATGACTGGGCAATATGAGAAAGTATTGCCAATGAACATTTTACCCGTTTTTTTGCTCAAAGCGATTTTAGCAAAAGACATTGAAAAAATGGAACAACTCGGCATTTATGAAGTAGCGGAAGAGGATTTTGCCTTGTGCGAATTTGTCTGTACGTCAAAAATTGATGTCCAAAATATCATATCCGAAGGTTTAGAAATGATGAGAAATGAAAGCTAAAATATTAATGAATATTACATTACACCTACATATTTATGAAATTGCTAAGGAATTTATTGGATAACGTCCGTCCGCATTTTTCAAAAGGTGGTCGGTTTGAAAAATTACACTACGGGTTTGATGCCCTCGAAACGTTTCTTTTTGTGCCCGGTGCCACAACTAAGGGTACAGGTGTTCACATTCGCGATGCGATGGATTTGAAACGCACCATGGTTACGGTCATCATCTCGCTTGTGCCTTGTTTGATTTTTGGTATGTGGAATGTTGGTTTTCAGCATTTTAAAGCATTTGGCATAGAGTCGAGCCTTGTTGAAAACCTATTATTTGGATTTTGGAAAGTTTTACCTATGATAATCGTGAGTTATGCGGCGGGCTTAACGGTTGAATTTATTTTCTCAATCATGAGAAATCACCCCGTTAGCGAAGGTTATTTGGTAACAGGTATGTTGATTCCTTTGACTTTGCCCGTAACAACACCTTTGTGGATGATAGCGATGGGTGCTGTTTTTTGTACTTTGTTGGGTAAAGAAGTTTTTGGCGGCACAGGTTTTAATTTTATGAACCCTGCATTATTGGCGCGCGCTTTCCTGTTTTTTGCTTTTCCTGCCTTTCTCACAGGCGATGTTTGGACAGACCTTTCAACTGAAACGGGTCATACGCTTGTTGACGGTTATTCAGGTGCAACCAATTTGGTAACTTTTGACGTTGATTTTCATAAGTTACCTGACTCTATGACCCTTTTTTGGGGTTTTGAGCAAGGTTCTGTAGGTGAAACAAGTGTTTTAGCCTGTCTCGTCGGTGCATTTATTTTGATAGCAACTGGAGTGGGGAGCGCACGTATTATGATTTCTGTATTTCTAGGAGCTTACTTGGTAGGCCTTTTTCTCAATGCCATTGCACCTGCCAATATGATGAATCATTCGATGCACACACCCGCACATATTCATTTATTGATGGGCGGATTTGCTTTTGGGGCAATTTTTATGGCAACTGATCCTGTTACCGCTGCCCATACAGCCACTGGAAAAATAATTTATGGCTTATTGATTGGAGGCGGGGCAGTGGCTTTGCGGGTGTTCAATCCTGCGTATCCCGAAGGTATGATGTTGAGTATCTTGTTGATGAACGTCTTTGCACCGTTGATTGACCATATTGTTGTTGAAAGACATATACAAACACGTTTGAAGAAGTCGAAATAAATGTTAAAATTGCTTAAAAGTACCCCCTCAGTATAAAACTTTAAATTTACTATTTCAATAGATAAATATTTGATTGTTAATATTTTACATAAAAAATTTTTATTTTTTTAAAACTGTATTTTCCCTAATGCGCATTGTACTAACAATTCATTCGTGTAATTCGTGTAATTCGTGTTAGAAAAATCAAACTAAAATTTAAAAATCGTGCATACAAATCGTTATACATTCATATATGCCGCTATCCTGTCCGCACTGACCGCAATCGTCTTGGCATTTACAGCCGAAGGGTTGAAATCCTATCAAGATGCAAACATCGCCCTTGATACCAAAACCAATATCCTGCGCTCTGTGCGTGAAACGGCAACAGATAGAGCAACGATTGAAAAAATATATGCTGCAAGCATCACCGAAATGGTCTTAGATGGCAAAGGCACTATTTTAGAAAATATTAAGGCAAATACAATTAATTTGAAGGAAGAGATAGCTAAACCTGCGGCTAATCGCAAATTGCCCTTGTACATTTTTACGCATACCGATGGAAAAAAATATTATGTAATTCCTATGCGTGGTGTGGGCTTATGGGGACCTATTTGGGGCTATATTTCCTTAGCTGATGATTTTGATACAGTATATGGGGCGACGTTTGACCATAAAAGTGAGACACCAGGACTGGGCGCAGAGATAGCTGAAAAGCCTTTTCAAACACAATTCGAGGGTAAAAAAATCATGTCAGGCGACAATTTCATTTCCGTGAATGTCGTAAAACCCAATCACAAAGCAGATTATGGCAATGAACACCGCGTTGATGGCATTTCGGGTGGAACGATAACGTCTTCTGGAACTGATAAAATGTTAAAAAACTGCATCGAACCTTATTTGATTTATTTTAAAAAATTAGAAAAATGAGTGCTGAAACAACGACTTTGGAAAAAAAAGAAGTGAAAAAAGCCGAACCTCTTTTTTCAAAACAAAATATGCAAGTCCTGCGCGACCCGTTAGACGATTCCAATCCCATAACGGTTCAGATACTGGGCGTATGCTCCGCATTAGCCGTAACGGTGCAAATGAAACCAGCTATCATTATGGCTTTGGGCGTAACAGTCGTAACGGCATTTTCAAACTTGATAACTTCTCTTGTAAAAGATGGCATTCCAAATCGCATACGCATTATCGTTCAATTGATTATAGTTGCCGTTTTAGTTACCATCGTTGACCAATTGCTCAAAGCCTTTATGTTTGATGTCAGTAAAAAACTATCCGTTTTTGTCGGTCTAATTATCACAAATTGTATCGTTATGGGGCGTTTAGAAGCCTTTGCCATGTCGCAAAAGCCGTGGCGTTCCTTTCTCGATGGTGTTGGCAACGGCTTAGGCTATGGAGCAATATTAGTGACGGTGGCTTTTTTCCGTGAATTGTTAGGCGCAGGGAAAATATTCGGTTTTAAAGTGGTGCCTCAATTCATGTATGACCATGGTTATGTCAACAATGGTTTGATGATGTTGCCACCCGCCGCTTTATTCATCATTGCTATTATTATTTGGGTGCAACGAGGGCGCAATAAAAAACTATTGAATGTGAGCTGATTACACGTATTAGATTGTTTTAAAGTATCTGATACGTGTAAAACGACCCCCCTCAGTATTTTACCCGTATTTTAGTCCAAAATGTGTAAAAAATAGTAATTCTGTAAACCTAAAAGTTACAAATTATGGAACACCTTGTAAGCATCTTTATCAAATCCATATTTGTCGAGAACGTCATTTTCGCCTTTTTTCTCGGCATGTGTTCTTTTTTGGCGGTGTCAAAAAAGCTGAAAACGGCTTTTGGTTTGGGTATCGCTGTCATTTTTGTTTTGGTTTTAACAACACCACTCAATTGGCTGATTTTATCAAAAATGCTTGCACCGGGTGCTTTGGGTTGGATACACCCCTCATTGGCAACAGTTGATTTGACGTTTTTAGCCTTCATTTTGTTCATTTCAACAATTGCAGGTGCTGTGCAATTGGTCGAAATGGTGGTTGAAAAATTCGCACCCGCCCTATACAATGCACTCGGCATCTTTTTACCGCTTATTACAGTCAACTGCTCGATACTTGGTTGCGCCCTTTTTATGCAAGAAAGGGAATACAATTTTGCTGAAACGGCAGTCTTTTCATTGGGCAGTGGCATTGGCTTTTTCTTAGCGATAGTATTGTTGGCAGCTATTCGTGAAAGGTTAAAATATTCAAATATTCCCGAACCCTTACGCGGTTTGGGCATTGCCATGATAATAACCGCCTTGATGGGCATGGCTTTTTTAAGTTTTTCAGGCATTAAACTTTAAATATTATGATACCAATCCTAACCAGTAGCATTGCTGTCTTTATAATTGTTATACTGCTTTTGGTTGTCTCGATTTTACAAGCAAAAGATAGGCTTCTGCCGCAAACCGAGGTGTCTATTGTCATCAATGGCGATAAAGAAAATCCGTTGATGGTGTCGCAAGGCAGTTCTTTACTCTATACTTTGGCTTCAAAAAACATCTTTTTAGCATCGGCTTGTGGCGGCGGTGGCACTTGTGCGATGTGTGTCTGCAAAATTTATGAAGGCGGCGGCGATGTCCTACCAACTGAAACCAACCACTTGAATCGTCGCGATGTGGCTGAAAAAAAACGCCTCGCTTGTCAAGTAAAAGTCAACCAAAATATGGAAATTGGTGTGCCAGAAGCCGTTTTTGGCATCAAAAAATGGGAATGTACGGTTGCTTCAAATGATAATGTCTCTACTTTCATCAAAGAATTTGTCGTCAAATTACCCGAAGGCGAAACCTTGAAATTCAAATCAGGTGATTATATCCAAGTGGATGTGCCAGAATTGGCTTTAGATTTTAAAAAAGACCTCTATAAAATTGACGATAAGTTTCGTGATGATTATGACAAATTTAAAATATGGGATTTAAAACTGAATGTTAATGAACCCGTTTTCCGCGCTTACTCTATGGCGAATCATCCTGCCGAAGGAAATGAAATTATGCTCAATATCCGCATCGCAACGCCGCCTTGGGATAGAGCGAAAAATGGCTTTGCTGATGTGCCCCCAGGTTTGTGTTCATCCTTTACTTTTACAAGAAAACCAGGCGATAAAGTGACAATTAGTGGTCCTTATGGCGAATTTCATATCAAAAATACGGAAAACGAGATGGTTTATATCGGTGGTGGTGCAGGTATGGCACCTTTGCGTTCCCATATTTTTCACCTTTTTCATACCCTTCGTACGGGTAGAAAAGTATCGTATTGGTATGGCGCAAGGAGTATGCGAGAGATTTTTTATGAAGATGATTTTAGACAAATTGAAGCAGAATTTCCAAATTTTACTTTTAAAATCGCTTTGTCTGAACCACTACCAGAAGATAATTGGACGGGCTATGTAGGATTTATTCATCAAGTTGTTTTGGATAACTATTTGAGCAAACACGAAGCACCCGAAGACGTTGAGTATTATCTCTGTGGACCGCCCCTGATGTTGTCGGCTGTTCAAAAAATGCTTGATAACTTAGGCGTTTCAGAAGAAAATATAGCATTTGATGATTTTGGTAGCTAAAAAATACACGAAATGACCAATTTTACTGAGGGGGGTATTCAAACAAAGCGAGGGATAAAAGGCTTCTTGTTAGCCGTCATTTCTATATTCCTTTTTTCTTGTGATTCAATAAAAACATCGAAACGCTATATTCATTTAGAAGGAAAAGCGCAAGGAACGACGTTCAGTATCATCTATTTTGATAGTTTAGAACGCCATTTTGCGCAACAAACGGATAGCCTTTTTAGGCTTATTGATAAAAGTGTCTCTTTGTGGGATTCAACTTCTATTATTTCAAACTTTAATAAAAACACACCTAATACCGTAGCAGATGAGCATTTCATAAACATTTTTAACCGCAGCATGGAAATATCAAAACTTACTGAGGGGGCATTTGATGTGACTGTGTCGCCCCTTGTAAAAAGGTGGGGTTTTCATTTTAAAAAAAATGAAACAATGCCCGATAGTATTGAAATTAAAAATCTATTAGCTTGTTGTGGTTGGCAAAAAGTACGTTTAGAAAACGGTATTATAATCAAACAAAACCCTTGCAATCAACTCGATTTTAACGCCATAGCGCAAGGTTACACCGTTGATTTGGTTGCGCAATTCCTTGAAAATAAAGGTATTACACATTATATGATTGAAATTGGCGGTGAAGTGCGGGCATCAGGAAAAAATGAGTCAGGCGAGTTATGGCATATTGGCATTGATAAGCCCATTGAAAATGCAGAAAATACGGGGGGGAGACCTTTGGAACGTATTGTATCATTAGATGGAAAATCGTTAGCAACTTCGGGCAGTTATCGCAAATTCATCATACGTGATGGTAAAAAATACAGCCATACCATTGACCCCGCAACAGGATCTCCCATCCAGCACAATTTATTAAGTGTTTCTGTTTTAGCCAATAATTGTACTGATGCCGATGCATTGGCAACCGCTTTTATGGTTATGGGCTTGGAAAAAGCAAAGGTAAAAGCAACACAATTGGGTGTGTCGGTTTTATTTATTATTCAAAACGAAAAGCAAGTATTTGAAGAAGTTCAAGTCGGCAAGTTTTAATTTCCGCCTTCTTCGCCACAAGGTTCGCCACTTTTGCGACCACACACGCCGCAGATAACACCTTCTTTTTGCATAAAAGGGTTATTGTTCGCACATGTTCCCCTGAATTCACTATTTTTTTTGAAAATGAGACGCACGCTGAACGAAGCAAATGCAAACATGACGATTATGATGGATACGATTACAACAGTTATCATACAGTGTCTTTTTAATTCATATAAAGTTACAAAAAAACAATGGCAATTTTAATCATTTTCACTTTTATCCTTGGTTATTTTATGATAGCCATGGAACATCCATTTCAATTGGATAAAGCAGCATCGGCTTTATTGACGGGTGTTTTTTGTTGGGTTATTTTACTTGTCGGCTTGCCTCAGATGCCTGCATTTATTCACGATGCCACAAGCTTACCCGTAGATACCCATAAATTTATACAAGACAAATTGACTGAACATCTGGGTGAAATCGCCAGTATTTTATTCTTTCTTTTGGGTGCCATGACGGTCGTAGAATTGGTGGATGTACACGATGGATTTAAAGTCATCACAGACCGTATTAAAACAAAAAATCTTGTGAAACTGCTTTGGGTGATGTCATGGGTCGCTTTTTTCTTATCATCTATTTTGGATAACATGACAACTGCAATCATTATGTGTGCCTTAGCCCGAAAACTCACATCCGAAAAAGAAAAGCTTTGGCTATTGGGTGGCTTTATTATTATTGCTGCTAATGCGGGCGGTGCTTGGTCGCCAATTGGTGATGTTACGACGATTATGTTGTGGATTGGAGGTCAAGTGACGACTTTTGGTATAATGAAAGCGACTTTTTTAGCCTCGTTTTTCAGTTTGTTAGTACCACTACTTTTAGCGACTTATTTTGTAAAAGGAGAAATTGAACCTGTAAATAATGCGGATGATTACTCTGAAAAACAATCCATTACGACAGAAGGCGAAAAGATGATGATGTTCATTTTAGGCGCATCAGCGTTGTTATTTGTGCCATTATTCAAATATTTTACAGGAATGCCGCCTTTTATGGGCATTTTATTGTCCGTTGGTGTATTGTGGTATATAACGGAATTGATGCACCGTCGTAAAGAAGATGCTGAATCCGTTCGTCGCAACTATTCTGTAGCGGCTATGTTGCATCGCATTGACACACCGAGTGTACTGTTTTTCTTAGGTATTTTGTTGGCGGTTGCAGCTTTAGACGTTTCTGGCTATTTGCATCAAATGGCGACTTTGTTGGATAAAACATTTGGTAATATTTATGCTATAAATATATTAATTGGCTTACTTTCATCTGTTGTGGACAACGTGCCGCTTGTCGCTGCTTCGATGGGTATGTATGAAATGTCACGCTTTCCCCCCGACCATGACTTTTGGAATTTATTGGCATATTGCGCAGGTACTGGTGGGTCTATTCTGATTATTGGCTCTGCTGCTGGCGTGGCTTCGATGGGCATTTTGAAGATTGACTTTATTTGGTATTTGAAACGTATTTCTTTGTATGCGCTTGCTGGATATTTTGCGGGTGTTGGTTCTTATTATTTAGAACATTTATTTTAAGAAATATGCTCATAACGTATTGAGAATCACTAAAATACTGAGGGGGTAGCTGCTCAATTTAAGACCAGCCACCCCCTCAGTATTTTAATGATTTTGAAAGTATTATTCAATTATTTAAGTAACATAATTCATATAAATAAAACTTTGTAATTCGCCAATCGTTTCTTTTTGTTCCTTAACTGTTTCCTGTATAACGTCTAAAATGGAAATGATATCAATCAATACACCATCTTCAAAAACTGGTAAATAACGCACATTACTCGCTGCCATCAATTTCATACAATGCTCAATTGTGTCTTGTGGCTTAACATGAGGTATTTCAGTGGACATAATGTCCCCCACAGTGGTTTGCGCAGAATGTTTGTCTCTTAATATGACTTTACGGGCATAATCGCGTTCCGTCATGATGCCTAAATATGTTTTATCCTCCATAACAAGTACAGAGCCGATATTTTTTTCAGCCATTATTTTTATAGCATCCAATACGGAAGTCGTGGGCGGAACGCTTATGAAGCCGTGCTTCTTTTTATGCAAGATGGTAGCAACATTTTTCATATCATTATCAGTTTTGATTTGTGGAAAGAGTAGATTTGATTCGCATTACATGATATCACACCATAAAGATATGGCTAAAGGTTTAAAATTCAAAATATTGTTTTACTATTTAATGATAAGATAAAATAAAAAAAAATTTAAGTATGTCTATTTGTGATTTAATTTTAATTTTTCTCTATTATTTTTTCCGCTTAAATGAGTTAGAGATATACATACCAAAATGTTGATTCAAAAAAAATCCCAACCATAACAGTCAGGATTCAGCAAGGACACTATAAGAAACCATAATTTAATTCTGATTTTGGATTACAGAAATTTACCAAATCAGAAGTCCAAAATCATAAATAGAGTTATGCTTCATCAAACTTATAAAGTTTAAGATTTTCAATAATTTTTACCAATTTTTCCGCATATTGGTGGTCTGTTGCATAACCCGCTTTTTGAAGACCTTGAGCCCAACCCACGTAATCCGTTTTGCTCAAATATTGTAATTCTTTGTAATGGTCTCGCATCAACAACAAACTGTGGTCACGAAAACTTTCCCAAGCAGTGTCATATTTTTTGAATTTATCATTGGGCGTATCGTCTTTCATAACGACATGTGCCACGCTTCGATTGAATGTTTTGACCCCAAAATGATTGTTCGCTTTTTGAGTCAAACGGCTCTCCCCAGCATCACTTTCAAGCAAGCCTTGGGCAAGCGTGATACTAACAGGAATGCCAAATTTTTGACGTTCTGCCTTGGCGACTTCGATAAACCGTCGTACATAATCCCAGCATTTTTCTTGTTTCGATTTCACAACAACAGGATTCGCTTTTTCAGGTGCAATGAAAATAGAGACATTATCAAAGAGATTAGCGTCATTCCCACCTTTTGTATAAGCCTTACTGATAACTCCAGATTTTGATATGTTTTCACGCAGTGGCAACAACTCAACGACCCCCTCAGTACCGCCGATAACTTTATAGCCATTGGGGTCATGGGTTGCTTCCAGTGCGTCACCAATGGCAGCGATGGCTTGATTTTTTACATTTTGTTTGATGTTTTTTTGTTTGAAAGCCACCAGTTGCGCTTTACCATTTTGTAATTCGGAATTGTCGCCAATTGAAAAATAAACGTGACGTTGTGAAAAAATGTAAAAAACTAAAACAAGAATAATCACATTTATCCAGTTTTTAAGGAAAAATTCTTTAATTTTTCCATTATTAATGACAATTTGCCAATCTTTTTTGATGTCTTGCTGACGGTCGACTTGTCCGATTTGGATGAAGTTTGGTTGAGACATGATTCGTTATTTTTTATTTTATATAAACGCTCAATAATTTTGTTTTAAATAAGAGTACAAATTTAAAACAAAAAGTTTTTATAAAACAACTTTTTATAAAAAAAAACAATTTTTTTTTTAATGTTCGGAAAAATATCATTTTTAAAATTTAGGAATATCATGACCATTTTAAAATTTTATCCAAATAATACCTTTGTGTGTGAAATACACACTAACTTTGCTTTCTTAAAGCTAAAAACAAGAGTCATTCATTCCTTAAATCAAATCAATTATGTTAATTATCGTTGATAGCGGCTCAACCAAAGCCGATTGGCAAATCATTAATGCAGATGGCAGTCGTGAACTACATACGACCATGGGTTTTAACCCATTTTTTCATAATGAAGACCGCATTGAAAGTGAGTTGAACAAAGAATTTGTAAAAGATGTCAATGTTGTAGAAGCAAAAAAAGTTTACTTCTATGGCGCTGGATGTTCAGACAAAATGCGTTGTGATATTGTCAAACGGGGCTTAGAACGTATCTTTACTAATGCTGAAACGATTGAAGTAGAACATGATTTGTTGGGCAGTGCAAGGGCGACTTGTGGCATAAAAGCAGGGATAGCTTGTATTATTGGAACTGGCTCGAATACCTGTTTATATGATGGGAAAGATGTGATTGACAATGTTTCAAACTTAGGCTATTTGTTAGGAGATGAGGGTAGTGGCTCGCATCTTGGTAAATTATTGATTCGTGCTTATTTCTATCGTGAATTACCAGATGACATTATTGACTTTTTCCACGAGGAGTTTGGTAACAATAAACGTGTCATTTTGAACAAAATATATGGCGATGCGCCGAATGTCTATTTGGCATCTTATGCTCGTTTTTTCTCAAAACATAAAAGTCATTTCTATATACAAAAATTGGCTAACGAAGCTTTTGTAGAGTTGACACGCCGTCACATACTTAAATATGATGGTTGCCACAATGTTCCGATTCATTTTGTCGGCTCTGTAGCATATCATTTTCAAGATATTTTAAAAACGACGCTGGAGGAACATGATTTACACTTGGGCATTGTAATCCAAAAACCAATTGATGCTTTGGTGGATTTTCATTTGCAGAATATCAATATGACTATAAATTAGTCAACCAATTAATTTGACAATAGTCCCCTCAGTATAAAGTAATCATAACAAAACTGGGAAGCCTATTTACAATTTATTTATATGACAAAGACAATCAAACGCTTAGCTGTTTTCACTTCTGGTGGTGACGCTCCTGGTATGAATGCTGCCATTCGCGCCGTTGTGCGTACAGCCATTTACAACGACTTACATATTTATGGGGTAGAACGAGGCTATCAAGGTATGATTGAAGGAAAAATCAAACGTCTTGAAACAGGGGATGTGGGCAATATCATTCAAAGAGGCGGCACTATACTCAAAACTGCACGCTCTACGGAATTTATGACACCCGAAGGACGTGCCCGTGCCTACGATTCACTGTTAGCCTTTGATATTGATGCGTGTGTTGCCATCGGAGGTAATGGTACTTTTACAGGAGCCAAATTTTTCTCCGCAGAACATAATATACCTTTTATTGGTGTTCCCGGAACGATTGACAACGACCTTTATGGCACTGATTTGACCATCGGATTTGATACAGCTATTAATACAGCCATGGAAGCAGCCGATAAAATCCGTGATACCGCCTACTCTCACAACCGTTTGTTTTTTGTGGAAGTGATGGGTCGTCATGCAGGTTTTATTGCCCTCCATTCTGCCATAGGTTCTGGTGCAGCGGGTGTGATGATTCCTGAAAATCAATACGATATAGAAGACCTCATTACGCACCTTAAAAAGGCTGCAAAACGCAATAAACCTTTTGGTATCATCATCGTAGCAGAAGGTAACAAACAAGGTGGCGCAGCAGAAATTGCGCGATTGGTTCAAGAACGCATTGAAAACTATGATACCAAAGTCACCGTCATAGGTCATTTACAGAGGGGTGGCGCGCCGACCTGTATTGATAGGGTTTTGGCAAGTCGTTTGGGCTATGAAGCCGTTAATGCCTTAATCGAGGGTCGTTCCAACGTTATGGTAGGAATTTTAAACAATGAATTATCCTTCACCCCGTTTGAAGATGCCATTTCGAAAATTAAACCTGTCAATGAATCTTTGATGAAAATGGCGCAAATATTAGCGTTATAGCATCAACACCTTAATATATACAGAAAAGCGAATAACTAATTGATAATCAATAAGTTATTCGCTTTTCTGTATTGTTAATCCAGAATAGGGAAATTATCAAAATTTCCCTATTCTTTTTTAATCCGAGTGGCAATTATGTCGCCTATTATTCACTTAACTTGTATTTTTCCTTTCATTTCTGCACCGATCGCTACAATATTTTACTTCACTCCACACCTTTTCCCATTTTTTGCGCCAGGTAAAAGGCTTATTACATTGAACACAAATTTTCTGTGGTAAGTCAGATTTTTTCTTTTGTTTCGCCATTTGCTATAAAACATTAATTTTGTGAGTAAAACAAAATTAATGTTAAATGGTTTATACTAAACATTAGATACCTAATTCAATATGATTTTTTGTCCAAAGTGCCATACCCAACTCGTAGAAGACGCTAAATTTTGTCATAATTGTGGAACTCATATTGATATTCCACTCGCTGATTGTCCATCGTGTGCCAAAAAAAATCCAGCAGATGCCCGTTTTTGCTATGGCTGTGGCTCACCCATGTCACCGATTTTTTTGTCTAAATCAGTCCCTCAAAATTCAAAATATGATTTTCAGAATCTTGATATTTTACAAGAACAAGTAAAATCCTTATTTTTTGAAGAAGTCAAACGCCTTTCAGCATGGATTGCGCCTAATAAGGTGGAAGAATATTTAAAAACAGTCGTCACCACAAATTTCTATGTGACCGTTGACCGTCGTGCAAAACAGATTGCAGAGGAATTTTCGGAAATGAATTTCAATCAAGTGACCCCCTCAGTATTTCAGCTTGAAAAACAATTAGAAAATGCGGTTTCCAGCCTTGCCATATATCACATTGTTAATAACTGTAAAGAAATAAGTGCCATTACTTTACCAGAAAAAATGTTGAAATACGAACGTGCCATAAGAGGACAAGTTGATTTGAAACAAATGATTTTTGATTACCTCGATTTGGCATCTGAAAAGGAAAAAGTCTATACCGATTTTGTGAAAATGCCCTTTCATACGCTTCAAAATGCCGCAAAAAACTTTGTTTTTGCTGCAAAAGATGAATTTATTTTCCTCATCAGCGACACCACTTTTCTCGGCAGTGGTAAAGAGGGCTTTGCCATAACGGAGTTCGGTTTGTATTGGAAAGCAACTTTGGAAAAGCCACAAAAAGTATATTTTCATCATATCGCACGTCTTGAAAAGCATAAAACATGGTTCAAAGTTAACAACCGTTTTTTCAATATTAACCCTTCTTTGAACGTTAAAATGCTATTCCTCTTAGAAAAACTTAAAAATATTTATTCTGATTCTTAGTATACTATTTTGTATATTTTTAAAAAGTCACCCATTTCTAATTTTAAAATACGGAGAAAAATACACATTTTATCCTGCTGTTTTTAATTAGAAATATTCACTAATATATTGATTATTAAATAGTTATAACTTTACGAAGTTCTACTAAAAATACACACCCAAAATGTCGTCATCCAATCGTTTATTATTTTTTTTCCTCTGCTTTTTGCCCTTTATACTGAGGGGTCAAAATGTCAACGATGTACGCCGTGCGTTTTTCACTTTTCAAAAAAATACAACAGGTAATCCAATTTATGAAAATCCTCTTGTCGGCGGTTTCAACTGTCCTGAATTGAGCGAAGTAGATTTGAACAACGACGGAAAACTCGACCTTTTTGTTTTTGACCGAATTGGTTATGCATGTGTGACATATTTGAATGTTAATAACAAATATGTTTTAAGTCCCGAATATTTAGATAATTTTCCAAAACTCAACGATTGGGCTTTATTGAGAGATTTTAATGGGGATGGCATAGCCGATATTTTTACCTACAACGATGGCGCAATAGGTGGCATACGTGTTTTTAAAGGCAAAATAGTCAATAATAAGATTGCTTTTGATAGAATGAACTTCCCTTTTCAAGGCAATATTTTGAGCTATCAATTAAATGGATTTCCGACCAATATATATGTTAATACAGTCGATATACCCGCTTTAGATGATATCGACGGCGATGGCGACCTCGATATTTTGAGTTTTGAAGTCGGCGGTGGTCATGTCTATATGTACAAAAATTTCAGTGTTGAGCGCAATTTTAAACGAGATAGCCTTGTTTTTGACCTTTATGACGATTGCTGGGGCAAGTTTTTAGACAATGGCTTTTCTAAAGTTGTTAAATTAGGTAATGCTTCAACTTGTGCAATGAGCATCATCCAACGTCACCCGGGCGCATCCATCACGACTTTTGATGCGGATAACGATGGAGATAAAGATGCCTTATTGGGCAGTATTTCGTTTGAAAATTTAAACTTTTTGACCAATGGGGGAACGCGGACAACAGCATTAATGACCGCTCAAAACAATACTTATCCGCCAAATACTGAGGGGGTCAATTTACCTGTTTTTCCTGCATCTTATTTGTTAGATGTAGATTTTGATGGCAAAAAAGATCTTATAGTATCTCCTGCATCCACCAATTATATTGAAAATTATGCTGTCAATTGGTTCTATAAAAATACAGGAACAAATGCTGTTCCGACCTTTCAATTGCAACAAAAGGACTTTTTAATTCGGGATATGATAGACTTAGGTACAGGTGCAAATCCTGCGCTCGTTGATGTCAATGCAGATGGTTTACTTGATTTAGTGGTCGGCAATGGTTCACTGTATGTACCCCAAAGTGGGCGTGATGCGCGTTTGTTTTTGTTTCAAAATGTCGGCACAGCCTCTACACCTGTTTTTAGATTAATTGATGATAATTGGTTGAATTTTAAGGCATTATCAAGTATTGATAACTATAATTTTAGCCCTACTTTTGGGGATATTGATGGCGATGGCGATATGGATTTACTGGTCGGCGAGGAGAGCGGTACAGCCTTTTTTGTTGAAAACAGAGCTGGGGCAAATAGACCCCTCAGTATGTCAACACCAATTCCCGTGTGGAAAAACCTTGATCTTGGAGCCTCTTGCAAACCTCAAATCGTTGACCTTGACCGCGATGGTTTGCCTGATATTGTTTCAGGTACACGCAATGGTTTTATTCGTTTTTTTAAAAATATTGGTACGGCTTCAACGCCTAACTTCTCTTCAACGCCTACTAAAACTAAATTGGGTTTTGTGGATGCCGCACAATTCGGCTTTCCAACAGGTTACGCAGCACCTGTTTTTATGAATTTGGGTAACAAATTTGTTTTATTTTGTGGCACTGAATCTGGACGCATTAAAGTCTATGACAATATTGATGGTCGGCTAAATGATACTTTTCGGCTGATAAATAATGACTATGGTTTGCTTAGAGATGGAGGAACATTGACTTTAGCCATAGGTAATGTTGCAACAAATGACAAAAAATTAGAACTTTTTATAGGTAACCAAAGAGCGGGATTGACCGCTTATCAAATGTCGTATAATTCGGATGGTACAACGCCTACACAAGACGTTGTTAATCAATATTTTGCAACGGTTTTTCCAAATCCTGCAACAGGTCAATTAACGATAGAATGTGGCGAGGAATTAGGGTTTAAAACAAAATACCTACAGTTTTTTAATGCCATTGGACAGTGCGTAAAAACGGCTACTATGACGACCCCTCAGTATCAAATTGATTTAAATGACTTAGCGAATGGCATTTACTTTTTGAAAATACAAGCAGAGAATAAACAACAGATATTGAAAGTTGTAAAAAAGTAACCGCCTCTTTTTTCACAAAAAAAGAAAGCCGAATGTCTCTCGACACTCGGCTTTTGTTATGATGGCGTAAAATTTTTTACAAATATGACCGCATTTCTTGTGAATTATAAGATTTACGAAGGCGACGAATAGCCCGTTCTTTAATTTGACGAACCCTTTCACGCGTTAACCCAAAAGCTTCACCAATTTCTTCTAGTGTCAAAGCTTTGAACTCGTTCAGTCCATAATAAGCTGAAATAACCTCCTTTTCGCGTTCTGAAAGAATTGCCAAGCCTTGTTGCACTTCTTCACGAAGTGATTCGTCGAGCAAAGATGTGTCAGGCATACGTTCGTCATTCGTTACAAATACATCGAGCATAGTCGCATCGCTATCTTCGCCACCCAAAGGCGAATCCATCGAAATATGGCGCGTATTAGAACGCAACATATTAGCAACTTCTTTGGGTGTCATTTCCAATATTTCGCCCAATTCTTCATTGCTGGGTTCGCGCTCAAATTCTTGAACAAATGAAATATAGGCTTCATTCACACGATTGTAAGAGCCAACTTTGTTCAAAGGCAAACGAACGATACGGCTGTGTTCTACAATAGATTGTAAAATAGATTGGCGAATCCACCAAACAGCATAAGAAATGAATTTAAAGCCTTTCGTTTCATCGAAACGACGAGCAGCTTTCATCAAACCAACGTTACCCTCATTGATAAGGTCACTCAAAGTAAGTCCTTGATTTTGATACTGTTTGGCTACCGATACAACGAAACGAAGGTTGGCTTCTGTAAGTCGCTCAAGGGCTTTTTCATCACCGGCACGTATGCGGCGAGCCAATTCAGCTTCCTCTTCACCTGATACCATCGTAATTTTGCCGATGTCATTCAAGTATTTGTCCAGCGCAAGGCTTTCGCGACTGGTAATTTTGTTAGTGATTTTTAACTGACGCATGGATTCTAAACGTTTTAAAAGCTCTGGATGTGATTGTAAGATTCATTTTTAGACGATTATTTGTGATATAAGTTGCATTTAAGTGTTAAATTTATTGACATTCTAATAAAAAAGATTTAAATGCAACCCTACACTAATTATACAAATTAACTGCCAAATTAGTTCACGTCTTTTTTTATAAATTTGATATTATTTTTTTAAAAATTAAATACTAAAACCAATCACAGTATTTTTCTTAATATTGAAATATTGGTTATTCATAACGGCATAGTTATCAGTTTTTTAAGCAAATAAAATACATGATATAAATTAAATATGTGAAAATGAAAAACAAAATTGCAAAGCAAAAAAAAATAAAATTTATTTTTTGCTAAAAATACTGAGGGGGGTGAATAAACGCAAACTGATATAAAGGCAACAAGCCTTTTGCGCTCTTTCTCTTTCAATGACTAAATATTTATCAAAAAGCTAAAAAATCATCAATCTGTTTTTCAATATTTGTTAATGTTCCTACATCAATAATATTATTGTCGTTGTCTACCATTTGATTGAAAGCAGAAATTGGGAGTAAATTAGGCAAAACAGTCACATTCATAAACATCATAACGCTTGTAAAATGCTCTAAACCGCGAATATTACCTGCTCGTCCTGTTGCAACACCCACTAAAGCCGCTTTTTTATTTTTAAAAATAGACATTTTTGAACGAATAGAACATGCGTCAACGAATGATTTCAAAATACCAGGATATGAACCGTTGTATTCTGGAATTACAAATAACAATTTTTCGGCAGGAATCAAGTAATTTTCCTCTATAGCTTTGAATGACTCGGCTAATGTGTCTTTTTGATACATTGCGGTACCAAATACATCCGAAGGCAAGTCTTCAAGAGAATAAAGTAAAACTTTTTCAGACGTTTTCAACAGAATCCTTTGATAATAATGTTTGGCTAATACATGCGTCAACCCGTCTTTTCGATCTGTTCCAGATATAATTGTAATCATTAATAAAAATTTTTGAAATGAAAAATGTTGGTGAATGTAGCAAAACATCTACTTTTTTCCAATTGTTTCAGTTTTGATTCTGATTTTATTCTAAAAAGTGACTAAATGTTTTACTTTTGCTTTGACACTTAAAACAATAATTTTGAAAAACAGATATGAAAAACATTGAATTATCACGCCTTTTTTATAATGAACTTCTGAAAATTCATCAATCAGATACGCTTGGAAATAAGCCCAAAATTCAAGCTTTGCAACAGCTTTTGCATACCATTTTTTTTAATGTGACGATGGCTGAACGCGTGCCATTCAATACCTTTTTTGCGCGTATGGCATATTCATTTCAAAAATATGAAGTACCAATTCGCAAACAAATGGCGATTCACCATTTTAGAAAATCGTTGCAAAATATTGATTTTCAAAGCGATACAATTAAAGTGTATCAATTAGGTTTACGTGCGTGTGCTGATGCGGTAAAAATTTTTTATAACGAAGACCCCTCAGTAGATGTACTTAATATTTTGCCACCAAAGGAAGTTTTTACTTTTACACCGTCGGAAGTTTTTTCAAAAAAAACAAAAATGCGTGTCGTCGTTTTGCGTGACGATGCCGCAATGGAACAATTTGTGGGTATTGATGAAGAAACAAATCAAGAGGTTAGAATTCAATATTTTATCGCTGAACGCAATGAGAATTTTAGGAAAAGTGTCGCCGTTATTCGTCATATTTTTGGTTATCCTACAACACTGCATTTACTGAATGTTGAGGTCAATAAAGAGGGCATTTTGCGCCCACGTGCCTTTGTCATTGAACCAGATTATTTGGTGGATGTTACTGCTGTAGCCGAATCATTTCGACATAACAGCGCAGAACCATTGGTATATTTGTTGACTAAATTTTTGCCTTATCAAGCATCAGCGAGCATTATGAAAGGCAATATTGCCAATTTTTTTCTCGATGAACTCATTGCAAATCCACAAGTTGAATTTACCGAAACTTTTCGTAAAACCTTTAAAATCAACCCAATAGCATTTTGTATTTTTGATGAAAGAGAAGTCAGACAGATTTTTGAAGATTGCAAAGGTCATTTTATCCATCTCAAACGCATCGTTACTGAGGGGTTTGATAAGGTAGGTATTCAGCGCGAAAATTGCTATCTCGAGCCTTCCTTTTATGCCCCAAAATACGGCTTACAGGGTCGTCTTGATTTGTTTTATCAAAATCCGGAAACGGGTAAATCTGCCATTGTGGAGTTGAAAAGTGGTAAGCCTTTTCAACCGAATATTTATGGTATTTCAAACAACCATTTTACTCAAACTTTGCTGTACGATTTGCTTGTTGAGGCGGCTTTTGGTCATAAACTGAAGCCTTTGTGTTACATTTTATACTCCGTTTTGGAATTGGATAATTTGAAATATGCGCCAAATTTAAGTTCACAACAATTTGAGGCTTTGAATATCCGCAATCAGATTTTATCGCTCGAACAAGCCTTAATCAATTTGAATAAAAAGAAAGGCAATACTGAGGGGGTAGATTTTTTCAATCGCATCATTAATAAGTTGTTACAAACAGCATCCGGTTTTGAAAAAAGAGATGTCGAATTATTGTCTAAAACATATAACGGTTTATCCCATTTAGAAAAAAAATATTTCACAGCATTTAGTAGCTTCATCGCACGTGAACATCAGATTTCAAAAATAGGGCAGGACAACATCGAATCAGCGAACGGTGTTGCTTCGTTATGGCTCGATAAAGCAGATGATAAGGAACAAAATTTTTCAATTTTTAGTCATTTGAAAATTATTGAAAACCACAGTTTAGAAGATAACCCGTTAATAATTTTTCAAAAAACATTGGAAACCAATGCTTTAGCTAATTTTAGAGTGGGCGACATTGTCGTTTTGTATCCACATACTGTCACGCAAAATGCAATGGCGCAAGATGCGATTAAGGGGGGAATTTTGTCAAACCAAATTTTCAAATGTTCCTTGGTGGCGATGACAAAAGAGACAGTAACAATACGGTTGCGGTCGAGACAACTGAATCAACATATTTTTAAAAAATATGATTTATGGAATGTCGAACACGATTTGCTGGATAGCAGTTACAACGGCATGTTTCGAGGACTTTTTGAATTTGCAAAATCACCACAAAGAAAGCGGGACTTGCTGTTAACGGTTAAACCTCCTGCGTTACCTAAGTCTCAAAATGTGGCACATGTTCCCGAAATGACGGTTGAACAGAACCTTATTTTGCAAAAAATACTCGCATCACAAGACTATTTCCTTCTTTGGGGACCACCAGGAACAGGAAAAACGAGTGTTATGTTGAAACATTTGGTCGGTCATTTGATGAAAAATACAGATGAAAACATACTGCTTTTGGCTTATACCAATAGAGCTGTGGACGAGATATGTGAATCAATCGAAAGTCTCGGCGATTGGATTAAAAACGATTATGTCCGCATCGGTTCGCGTTACGGCACTTCGCCACATTATCAAAACCAATTATTAGATAAAAAAATTGATGCTGTAACGACACGAAAGGAATTGATAGCGGTCATAAAAAAACACCGCATTTTTGTCGCCACGGTTGCATCTATGACTGGTAAGTTAGAATTGATGAAACTCACTGATTTTCAACGCGTTATCATTGATGAAGCATCGCAAATTTTAGAACCACAACTCGTTGGTTTACTGCCTTTGTTCAATCATTTTACGCTCATTGGTGACCATAAACAATTGCCTGCGGTGGTTCAACAGCCTGAAGAAGAATCGGCTATGGACAATCCAATACTTCATAATATTGGTTTAAAAAACCTGCGGCATTCGTTTTTTGAACGACTTTATAAACGGGCGATTACTGAGGGGTGGACGTGGGCGTACGATGTGTTGAGCCATCAAGGGCGTATGCACACAGATATTATGCAGTTTCCGAGCCTTCATTTTTATGAACAAAAATTAAAAATTTTGCCTGATGGTATGAATAGTTTTCAGTTGCAAAATATTGATTTTCAATTAGATATATGTGAGACTGATTTTGAAAAATTGATTTCTGAACGCCGTGTTTTGTTTATCAATACAGAAGCAGATTTGTCCAATAGTTTCAACAAAACGAATGTGCATGAAGCACGTATGATTGGGCAACTGGTCAAAGTATTTGAAAAAATATATCAATCAAAAAATCAAGTGTTACAACCACAGAGTATTGGTGTCATCACGCCGTATCGGGCACAAATTGCACAAATACAAGCAACGCTTAGAGACTTAGATTTTGATACTGATAAAATTACGATTGATACTGTTGAACGGTATCAAGGTGGTGCCCGTGAAGTGATTTTGATTTCGTTATGTACCAATCAAGTGGCGCAATTGGCATCGCTTGTTTCGTTGTCAGAGGAAGGTGTGGATAGGAAATTGAATGTTGCTTTGACACGTGCACGCAAACATTTAGTCGTCATTGGTAACAAAGAAATACTGAGGGGGTCAGAAATTTATCGGCGGTTTATTGAAAATTATGAGCATAAACCATTGTAAATCATTTCTTTAATGCTTTCTTTTTTGTATCATAAATTGTAAACACGCGTGACACATTGAAACCAAAACGCACTGCATTTTTCCCCCAATTCTTTTCTGTTTGAGTGATATAACTGTATTCAGACATCGAAGTTGAGTTCGTAAAATGCAGTTGGAAAACGTGCCCACCTGTTTCAATGTCTACCCCAATTGACAACGAATTTTTATATGCATCACCTAATTGATTCGGCAAGACATAAATGTATTCTGCATTAAAAGTCGTCCGACGATTCAAGCGTATCCGACCGCCAATACCCATTGCCAAAACGGTGTTTTTTTCTCCTTTTGTGGTTACTAAATTGCGATGAACGACGGTGGGTGCGAGCTCCAACGTGAAAACATCATTGAATTTGCGACCAATCAAAATTTGATTGGTATAAAAAAGGCGTGACGAAAAGTAATTTTCGCGCGTTTGGTCACCCCATTTTTGGGTTTCAACAGCCATACTTGTCAATAAAGAAAGCGTAATGGGCATATTGACTTTGCCTTTACTTTGGCGGAGCAAACGGTATTTTATGAAGCCATCTAATGATTTTTTGACACTGTTACGGTTAACACCAATGGTCAAGTCATTGGTAACACCGTAGTCAAAACCAATGCGTTGGGTGGCAACGTCCATACCAAAAAGGTCATAAATCCCTTCATCAATGACACCAAAACGATGAGAAATTTTCATATCCAAAACCCCTTCTGCTGTGCTTTCAAGAGAGTGCATATTGATGATACGGTTGGTTTTGAAGCTGTATTTGGCGTATTCAGTCGTCTTTTCATCGCTGCCGAGTTCATCGAGCAAGCTGTCTTGTGCGAAGCTGATTTGTGCAAAAATACTGAGGGGTATCGCTAAGAGTAAAATTTTCTTTTTCATTCGCAAGTTTGATTTTTAGATTAGAATTATTTTATTATTAAATTATTTTTAATTTAAAAAACTTGCGCCAAGTTTCAAACTTGGCGCAAGTTGAGATAATTAAAATGCAACTAAAATATTGATAATCAACTACTTATTCAAAATTTGCAAAGCGCAATTGATGTCAATTTTAGCTTCTGATGCAATCTTATTTCTCACGGCAGAAGGAATAGAAATATTAAAATCCGACATGGCAACCTTAAAAGCGGCTTTAGCATTGGTCATTATACCGCCTTTTACGGTCAAATTACCTTTTGCTTCAACGGGTTTTGTTACGCCGTGCATCGTCAAATTACCTTTAACGGTTACAGGGTAATTACCATCTTTTTTCAAATCAACGGTATTAAAATTGGTAATTGTACCCGCAAAAATGGCTTTAGGAAACTTCCCCGACTCCATATAATTTTCATTAAAATGTTCCTCCATCAAGGCTTTTTCGAAGTGAAATCCTTTGACCAAAATAGCCGCTTCCAATTTGCTTGTTGCAGCATCTATAACTAAAGTACCTTTATTGGTTTTGCCTTCAATCTTTTCAAGCGGACTATTGGCATCAAAAGAAACATCCGCATCTTTTGTATAAAATTTTTGAGCTGAAACGCTCATTGTCATAACTATGGCGATTAAGCCTAAGAATACTTTTCTCATTGTGAATTATTTTATTGTTTTTAAAATGATAATTATTTTTCATTATTGGAAAGAAGGATTTGACAAGTTTATGCTGATTTTTCGGGTCTTTTTATATACAAACTAAAAAATCAGTAAAAATATGTCGCATCAATCCTATCAGCGGTCTCCTCTTCTTAAAGACGCAGATTCACCTTAAAAAAGCACCCCCTCAGTAACTTTCACTTAACTTTAACTGTTTTGGCTTTTATTCAACAATCACGCACCGGTCAATAACAACATCGCTCAATTTACCTGTACAAAGACCTTTTAATTTTACTTCATCGCCGACTTTGAAATCAGTACGTGGGTGTTTCGTAAAGTGGTCGAGAACACAACTGACACCGTTGAGGGGATCGCCTGTATCGAGGGCGATGGTGATGCCCGAGGTATCATTTTTGACAGCTACTATTTTACCCGATACTTGAACAACGATGGTTTTTCCGTCCCCTCCGACGTATTTTTTCATTGCTTCCGCTTCATCATTATCAAATTCACCGACTAAGTCAGTTGCAGTTACCATCAAATTAGGTTTTCCGATGGTTTCATGAGGTTTGTTCCACATATAATAACCTATACCGCCACCAATTAAAATAACGATTAGCGCAAATTGAAGTATTTTTTTAAACATAGTTGATTAGTTTTAATATTAAAATTTATTCCAAATGGTGAGGGCTGTCATCTTTAGTTTTTGATATTTAACTCTAATTGTTTGACATTCCAGCATTTATCCATGATTCAATTTTTGATATCTCACAAGCTGCTAATTTATTTCCACCTTTTGGCATCGCAGAAAAGCCAGAAGTGTGTTTGATAGAACCAATAAAAAGGTTTTTTTTGTTCGTGATATAGGATTTGGTGGTGGCATAACCACTCAAATTAGCACCCGCTGATGCTGTTGTAGCATTGTGGCAACCAGTAGTAGCGCATTGTGCATTCAAAATGGGCAATACATTTTTCGTATATGTGCCAATGGCGGTGTCGCATATTGTCGTTGAAGAACCATACAAATCTTCTTCGTTGTCATTATAGCAACTTTGAATACTTATTGACAAAAAAATACTACCTAAAAGGCTTAAAGCGACAAATAAGTTTTTTTTCATAAAATGAGAAATTGATATTTTTATACGCATAAAAAATTGATTGACAATTAGTTATTTAAAGCACCGCGTTTTATCCAAGAATCAATTTTTGCTAATTCACAAGCAGAAAGTTTAGAACCTTTAGGCATATTAGAAAAATTTCCTGATTGAACGATACTACCCCAAAATGCACCTGTTGCCACGGAGGCTTTGATTTCAGTATATGTGGTCAACTTAATACCGCCACCTGCTCCACTACCCGAATGGCAGCCTTGACATTGGTTTTGAACGATTGGCTGCACAAAAGTAGCAAACTTTGCCCCACCTATCGTATCGCATTTACCAAAATTAGGATTACAACTGAGATTTTTGGCACCTTGATCTATCCATTTTGCAATAATATCCTTTTGTGATTGAGTCACGGTAATACCGTAACCCGAAGGCGGCATACTGCCATTGATGATGACGGTATAGACCTTACTACTGGTTGCTTTACCAGCTGAAATACCTTTTTTCATCACATTGGCGTAGTCCGTTAGTTGGTATCCATCTTCACGTGTGATAGCGTCATGGCAGCCACTGCGCGCACAAGCAGAGACCAAAATGGGGAGCACATCATATTGAAAATAAACAGAATCTGCGCTGCATTTCCAGCCAGTAGAATCGCCTTTATCCACAACAGTTGTGATAGTAGTGGTGTCTTTGACAATGGGTGTGGGAATTATAGAAGGTTCATGTTTACAACCAATTGTTGTTATAAAAATGATATCAAGCAAAGCTAAACAAGCGAAAAATAATTGTTTCATAATAGATTTAGATGAATTTTAAAGGCAAGTATAGATTAAAAAATCAAAGGAAACTCCTTAATATTCAAAATGGGCTTCTTTCTATTTTTCAATTTCAAAGTTTAATATTTAAGATTGGTATTCGTCTCTAAACACGTTTAAATTTTATTAAGAGTTGCTTTTCAGTTTTTTTTTAAGGGAATATTAACACGGGTTTATACATGATGGGATTTTATTTGATGTCAATTTATAAATGCAACTAAATATTCAAAAAAAAAAAGACTACGATTTCATCAATGTAGCACCCCCTCAGTATATTTGTCAAAAATTGAAGCTATGTCATTTTCGAAAATCATTTCAATCATCAAAACCTGTTTAAATCAGTGATTCGTTATGGAAAAAGACAAATTCATGCAATTTGCCATTGACCAAGCCCGTAAAAGTAGGAGCGAGGGCGGCATACCCATTGGCTCTGTTTTAGTCAAAGATGGCGACCTTGTGGCAGCAGGACATAATAAACGTGTTCAAGAAAAGAATCCCATTTTGCACGGTGAAATGGACTGTCTGAACAACGCTGGGCGCATTGGTTCGTATCGTGGCACGACGATATACTCCACTTTAATGCCTTGTTATATGTGTGCAGGGACGATTGTGCAGTTCAAAATCAAAAAAGTGATTGTGGGTGAGTCCAGAACTTTTGATGGCGCCAGAGCATTTATGGAATCTCATGGCGTCGAAGTCATTGACCTCGATTTGGACGAATGTGTGGATATGATGAATGAATTTATTGAAGAAAATCCTGAACTATGGAATGAAGATATTGGAGAGTTATAAATGGATAATTTATAATGGATAGTTGAATTTCAACTCCTTTTTTGTCAATCATTCTTGGGCATGTCCATATAATCAGTTATCCATTATCATCTATCCACTATCCACGTTTGAAGTTGCCGAAATTTGTGGAAATGCTCAAATGGTTCATGCCACCTGCTATGTGTTGCTTTCCGAGACCATAATCTATGCGAAAACGGTTAATTTTGAAGCCGCCACCAAATGAAAAACCTGCCAATGATCGAATATTTTGAATGGACATTTCACGGCGAACTTGATGATTGTAGCCGAAACGCAAGCGGAAATTTTCAGTTTTACCAAACATAATTTCGCCGCCAAAATTGAGATGACGGAATACCTCATCAATGCCTAAACTAAATACACTTTTTGTTGAAGTCACATCGCCTAACAAAGAAACCTCATTTTCTAATGGATTGTCGTAACGCAAATGCCAAAACAATAGGTCGTGCGCTACAACTGAAAACCGAAAAGGCGCACGTGCGAGTTTTTTGGATACACCAAATTGAAGGTCATAAGGCAAAGTTTGACGTGCTTCTCCGTAATACGTTTTCAATTGAGCACCAACATTTTTGAGGACAATGGTTGCACCAAAATGACTTTCTGGATTAATGTACGCACCTGCAATATCGGCAGCGAGCCCTATGGAAGTATAAGATTCAAGTCGCGATTGAATGAATTTGGCATTAATACCTACTGAAAATCGTTCGTTTAGCTGCCGTCCTGCGCCGACAAAAACAGCGTATTCGCTTGCGCGAAACGTACCTTGTAGATTGCCAAATTCGTCTGTTTGCTTGAAATCACCATAACTGATGAATTGAACACCTGCTTGAAAAGTGGTTTGTAGTTTTTCAACATGATAGCCATAATTGGCTAAACCACTTTTAATACTACCCAATAAAAAGTTTTGATTAAAACCTAAGCCATTGTGCATCAATGGATTAAGCAAAGAGGGATTGGAAAAAGCCAACGACAAATCATCGTCTCGCAAAGCTATTTGGCTTTGATTCAAACCTGTGGTACGGGCTGAGGGACTTTGCTTTAAAAAGGCGAAAGCGTATCGTCCACCATTTTGCGCTGTAAGGGTTGTGAAAAAGATAAAAATACTGAGGGGTATCAGAAGTCCAATTTTTTTCATGCTTGTCTTGTTTTATGGTGCAAAGGTTATCAAAAAAACAAAGTCCACAAAGCACAATAACGTGTCTCTTTGTGAACTTTGTTTTTATTCATTAAATTTTTACTTTTTAGAGCTTTTTAGAGCTTTTTAGCTGTATCCGAAGATAGACTGCTTTTCCAAGTGGTGCGACAAATCCCATTTTCACATTGTTTTTGCATGGTTAAATTGCCTTTATCGTCATATATTTTCAGTAAACCATTTTCTAATTCGTTGACATATGTGCCTTCCGCAGCGATTTTGCCATTTTCATGGTACTCAATGAAAGGTCCGTTTTCGACATTGTTTTTGTAAAAAATAATTTCTTTGATATTGCCACTTTTAAAAAAGAATTTCCATTTGCCATCCATCGCCCCATTTTCGTATTGCCCTTCTGATTTCAGGTGTCCATTTTCAAAAAAAGACTTAAAAATGCCAGTAAAACTACCGTTTATATCAAAATTTCGACGTTCTCTAATTTGTCCATTCTCGTAATAAAAGATTTGCTCACCCCTCAGTACACCTGCTTTGTAATTGGATTCTTCACATTTTCCACTGTTTTCAGTAAAAAACGTTTCATGTAATCCTTCCTTAAGTTTTGTTTGTGGATTAATCGTATACCGTTCGACAAGCTGCCCTGCTTCATTCTTGTTTTCAACGACTGTGACATTGTTACAACTGCTGAGGGCTAAAAGGAAAAGTAAAAATAAAGTTGCTTTGTTCATGTTATGCTATTCAAGTTTTTGATTATCAATGTTTTAAATGTTTCTTTGTAAATTCATTATACGTCAAATATTAAACGACGTTGCAAAGGGTCGTAGTATTAAATATTAAAATTTTAAATTTGGACTATACAAACTTTACCGTCACTCCGAACAATAAGTTAACGATGCGTTAACGATATAAAAAAGGATAATTACTTTTACTTATATTTGCTTAACCGAAAGATAAAGCATTTATTCATTTCTTTTACTTTAGCTAACGAAAACTATGAAAATTATTAAAACACTCTCTTTTTTTCTCTTCTTCTTTTTGTTTCCTATTTCTTGCGATATTACTGATACTTTAAAAACGGAAGTGACTGTGCTTCGTGAACAAGCCGTTATATCGCTCAATGATGCGATTAATACGCTTCAAAATCAATCAACGGATTGGAAACCTGTCTTGAAAGATCTTGAAACCAAAATTGATAAACGGGTGCAAGATGTCTTGACTTACAACGTTCCTTATATCACTAATTTGGCTTCACAAAGAGCTTTATCTTCGGTACTTTGTGTTAAAGAATCGGTTAAAGATGAGGTTTTGTATTATTTACAAGTTGTTCGTGCTGAATTAGTTACGGGCATTTTACCACCTTTGCCGCAAACAAAAATTTGTGCTACTTCACAAGTGACGCTTGACTTAAATTCGCCTCGAAATATCCGTAATCAAATCGTTTATACAGGTTATTATATTCACACCAAAGACTCCATAAAAGCATTTTTGGTCAATGGTTCCATAAAGCTCGAAATCCCTAAAAATAAGATAGGTTATCCCGATATATCGACGATAACATTATCCTTAACGGACTATTCTGATGCTATTTTAACAAACTATACGCATTTACAATTAATGTATAACAAAGATGTGATTTCGTCTATTGGCATTGATAAAAAACTCCCTGACCCGCCTGTTATTGAAATCGCTAGGACTTGGCAACGAGAAATTATTTGGATTCCACCGCATACCAACGGCAATATGGATTTTAATGGCAGTGGTCCTCGTATGGTATCTCATGTTTATTTGAAACACGATGGCACAAGAGTTTTTGCACAAATTTATCTCTATGCTCAAGAAACCAAATCAGATTGGACAACAGCTGCAGGGACATCGCAATGGGTCGAAATTTATACCGTCAAAGACGGGTACCGCATCAATAGGCTTAAAGAAGCAACTGATTATCTCAATATTTTACGAAACAATAATGTTGACTATGTGGACTTAAGTATCGAGGATTATGTCGTCGAAACTGTGGTCGGACGTGCCATTATTGTAGGCGATACTGAGGGGGATGAAGCAGGCACGCGCACTAAAATAAATCTAAATATTAAATCTTTTGACGTCGAAATTCAAAAAATACAATGAAAAATGAAAAATAAACGCTACATTTTCTTCCTTTTTTGTCTTTTGGCAAATGCCTATTTACAAGCACAACGCCATGAAAACATCATCAAATTGGGTTTAGTTGAACCTTTTTATTCCAGTTTGGGCATAGCTTATGAACGTTTTATTCCAGAAACTAATATTTCAGTGCAGGCTTATGGCTCGCTCACGCAAAGGAATGTGACGATTTGGGAAAGTTTGAAACCGACTTTAAAGGGTTTTAGTGCCGAAATTCAAGGACGTTATTATTATGCGTCCAAAAATCGAAACACCATTAGCGGCATTTACAATGGTGTGTTTGGAAAATATGGTGAAACTCAAATCACGATGAAAGTGCCCGACGGTGTTGTGAATTTCCTCGACGGCAACAGCAAAATTTTTGGTTTATTTATCGGTTATCAACAAGCGTTTCACAATCGTGTTTTTATTGATGCCACATTGGGCAGTGGCTTTCACAAAGCCGATTATTCAGGCAAGTTTAGCGATAAAGGACGCGTGATTCCGTCTTTGATTGCGAGTGGTTTTATACCAAAATTTGATTTGAAGGCGGGGATTGCTTTTTGATTTTTGATTTTTTGAACACAGATCGGACTGATTTATCTGATTAACGCTGATTTTTTCTTTCAAAATGATAAAAAAAATCAGCGTTAATCAGATAAATCAGTCCCATCAGTGGTCAAAAAACTACCGCTTCACAAAAAGTTTAACAGCCAAAACGACATTCTTTTTTGTCAAACGCAAGACGTAATTGCCTGATTTTAAATAATTGACATTAACCACCTTACTGGATTGCAAAGGTTCGATGTACATCAAACGCCCTAAAATATCATAAATTTCAATATTTATAAAACTTACATTTTCAGTCGTTTCTATATTCAAAACCGAATCCGATGGGTTTGGAAAGAGTTTGATTTTATCATTCAAACTGCTCCACTCAGTACCCGTGGAAGTTTCTCTAAAAAGCCATTTGTAACCTTCGCCAAACTCACGTGCCCAAAACCATTCAGAGTGTTGTCCATCGGTTTTTGTGCCAATTTTCAACTCTTCATCCGTGTAACCAAGACCCCTCAGTATAGAAACCATTTGCTGCATTTGAGGCACCATATCGGCATCTTCTGTTGTGCCCGCCATGAAATAATAACGCATCGTAAACTGTTTTCCTTTCAAACGAGCCTGTATAAAACAAGAATCACTGAACCAAAATGAAGGCGAAAAAACCAACGCTTTTGAGAATACATTTTGATACTCTGCCGCCACGAACATGGACTCTAAACCGCCCAAAGAACTGCCGCCGACTGCTGTATTCAACCTATCCGACTTCGTTCTAAAATTGGCATCAATGTAAGGTTTTAATGTTTCAACCATGAATTTAGCGTATTTTCCACCATCTCCGCCACCATAACGCGTGTTTTTCCAAGGCGTTAATTCACCAATTCTATCCGCACCGCCATTGTCAATGCCGACGACAATACAGCCTTTATCACCTGCATTCGCCAAATTATTCAAGGTTTCATCAACTTGCCATTCGCCAGAAAAAGAAGTAGCGCGGTCAAAAAGATTTTGTCCATCGTGCATATACATGACAGGAAAACGCTTTGTTGTGTCCGAATACTGAGGGGGTAGATAAATCCAAATGCGGCGCGTCCGATTGAATTGAGGCATAGCAAAATTGTTTGATAATATCCGCACATTCGCTGCTGCAGTTGAGTTCTGCAACAAATCCTTCCAACTAAGCACTTGATTATCAACAGATTGCACACCATTGTTGTAAGTTAAAGTACGGTTCGGACGTTCCCCACCGTTTGCATCGCCTTCAACAGCTGCCCATGAGCCGCGTGTGAATTTGTATTCCAATGCCGTTATGGAAGGCGTAAACGTAATTTTGTATGAGCCGTCAGTTTGGCGCGTCATAATTTTTGAGGTGTCACCTGGATTCCAATTATTGAAATTGCCCACGATATAGATTTTATCATTAGTCGGCGTATTTGATGGAACAGATGTCAAGCGAAGGGTTAGTTGCGCAAAAGCGATTAATTGACTGGTCGTCAATACAATCAATAAGAATAGTTTTTTCATGTGCGTGTTTTAGATAAAATTAATAACATTCCAAAAGTTTTAAACTTTTGGAATGTTGGTGCTTATAAACGCGCTACGAAATCCGTAACCCGTTCTCTACATTTTGCTGGGGTTGCAGCAAAGTGACGACCCCTTCTTCATCAACGCTGCCCAAAACGAGGACTTCGGAAAAAAATTTCCCAATTTGCTTTTTAGGAAAATTTGTAACCGCAATTATCTGTTTGCCAACCAAATTTTCTTTGGTATATAAAACCGTGATTTGTGCAGAACTGTGTTTAATACCCAGCACTTCACCAAAATCAATTGTGAGTTTGAAAGCCGGTTTACGTGCTTCTGGAAAGTCTTCTACAGCGGTGATTGTTCCAACATGCATTTCGACTTTATGAAAATCGTCGTAAGTAATTGTCATATAATGATTTAGAAATTTGCTTTTATTTTTGAAAAAGTTGAATGATGTGTATGAGTATTTCAACACTCATGATGGCGGCTAAAGCCAAACCTAATACACGCATCCATTTACCATTTTCTTTCCTAAATTGGTCAGCCATGGGACGTTGCGATTCTGAAAAACGCATTTTGCCTGTTGCAAAACGGTAAGAAATAATACCGATTGCAAGGAAACAAATTTCAAAAAATAAACCTATATATTCCATTGATAAATTTTAGCGGATAATGGAAAATGGATAGTGGAAAATGGATAGTGGAAAATTCCTGCTTTTCATTATCCGTTATCCATTTTCCAGTTTCCATTATTAAATTATTTCTTCAAAATTACCTGTTTGTGTATTCTTTTTAACCTTATTATAATCAAAATAGCGTCCATTCATCACCACATAAACGCCCGGCGATAGAATTTGGACAAAAGCCAAAGCAGAACCCAAATTAAAAAAACCATCGCTCGAAGTCCCAAACGCATACGGCACCATAGCACCCGTCAGTACAATCGTTTTTCTGATGTTTTCTGCCGCTAAGATAGTGGCTGTTTTGACCATTGTGTCTGTGCCATGCGTCAAAATAATTTTATCGCTTGTGGTCATGCGACAATTATGTACCATGATTTGACGGTCTGTATCCGTCATTTTGAGGCTGTCAATCATCATCAACGTTTTGACATCATAGTCTATCGTACACCGACCGCGTTCGAGCATGGATTTGAGATGTGTGTCTTTGAAATACAATTCACCTGTGATGTAGTTGTATTCCTTGTCAAATGTGCCGCCTGTAACGAATATTTGAATCATAATTTCTACCTATTAAGTAATTGTATAAAGTTTTATTTCGTTAAAATCAATTATTTATATACGGCTTAGTCCTCCCTCTGTATAGTAGTCTTTTTAGTATTTTCAAATCTCTAATTCGTAAAATGATTCTGATACGCTCAAAACATCTATATAAGTTATCGAAGAATCATCAGCTGCCCCATCATGACGCTCAATTTTTGGCACTTTTGTATGTCCCACAATTTGATGATAACCTACCAAAAAATCATTTTGGGTCTCTATTTTATCTGCCCAAACAATGCCACCAAATCTATCACGACCGCCTCTTATTGGGCCCGCTTCAAATAAGATATCGGAGTCTTTTCTGTCAAAATAAAGGACGTTTAACACGTCGGCAACGGTGGATGGATTCGACTTAAAATACTGTTCATGTTCGGTATACCAATTAATTGAAACACCCGCATGAGTGAATAAATAGTTCTTTACTTGATAAGCTACTTGAAATAAATCCCTATTGGAGACAAACAATTCAATCAATTCTTTTTGACTATTTTCCATCAAACCACCGTTTAGAAAATCAGGATAAAATAGATAATGAATGTCGTGATTGCCCAACAGCAAGACAACTTTATCCCGCAAAACTTTTTTTAAGGCAATAATCTCTTTGAAATTTTGGATGATAAGGGCTGCGGAAAGTAGGCGGCTGTCCACATAATCTCCTATAAAAATTATTTTATCAAAAGCGTCAACATTTACTTTTTTCCATGTATCACGACCATGAATATCTCCTATAGCTATAATTTTCATAGCACAAATATCTGTTTTTTTTTACAAGTACCCCCTCAGTATAAAACGACTTTTTTGCGATTTGACAATGATTATTTAATATTTGAGTAAAATTTAAAAATTCATTAAAAAACTAAAGCCTTTATTGCCAATTTGATAACAAATGGTTTGAATAAATATTATACAAGAGTATTGTGGAAAAGCCGTTTTTTCATTGTAATCATCTTTAAAAAAAAGAATAAGAAGACTATTATCTTAATACACAGCTAAAAATTTTTATATTAACAGCACTTTAACTCACCCAAAAGAACTAAATAGATGGAAAAAACTGTTTTTTGAGTATATTTAAATAACAATCATTTATTTCACCAATTTTCAAGCTAAAGCACTCTTTTCAATGAAAAATGTCTGTTTAATCGTCACAACTTTATTTTCTATTTTTCAATTTTCTTATGCTCAAGACTGTTCACAAAGTTTTTTTGCGCTCACTGAAGGGACAAAAATCGAAATGACCAGCTATAATGCTAAAGACAAACCGACAAATACGTCGGAATCACTCATTAAAAGTATCAAGTCTAATAGCACAGGTTTCGAGGCCACAGTTGAATCGACCATCAAAAACGATAAAGGGAAAGCCTTAACGGAAAGTAAAACATACACTGTCAAATGCGACAGTGGCACGATTAAATTGGATATTAGTTCCATGATGATGGGCGATATGTCGTCTCAAATGAAAAGTATGGAAGCCACTATTTCAGGCGAAGGTATCGATTACCCTTCTAATTTGTCAGAAGGCATGATACTAAAAAATGGTATGACAGAAATAAAAATGGGCAATAATGGTATGACTTTTATGACGATGAAATTTGATATTAAAAATCGAAAAGTTGAGAAAAAAGAAAGCATTACAACTCCCGCAGGCACATTTGACTGTTTCAAAATCACTTACGATATGGATTTAAAAATGATGTTAAAACGTTCTATCAAAATAGCCGAGTGGATCGCCCCAGGCGTAGGTGTTGTCAAAACCGAATCTTACAACCAAAAAGGCGAGTTGGAAAATTATACGCAATTGACCAAGTTTGTAAAACCATAAATTAATGGATAATGGAAAGTGGATAGTGGAAAGTGGATAATGGATAATGGTTGTCTTGTCCTGAGATAAGTTGACCTAACAAGGGCGAACTTGTGAAAAAAAAGTTAGAATAATTAAAACAAGAGGAGTTGACTTTGATACTGTTGTTGTAAAATTTTGGTTTTCTCCTCGACGAAAATATTTAAAATCGTTCTTTGACATTTTGGTATTCCTTTTAAAGCTTGCTCAAAAGCGATTGGTGTTAGAACCTCAATTTCCCAATGAGGTCTTTGCTCATTGTATCTCTCAACGACTTTAGGTAAAGTTTTAAGTAGTTGTTGAAAAGATTGAATTTTCATTGGCACAAGATATTCATTTTTGATGATGCCATTGAGCCGTTCCATGTGGGCATTTTCATAAGCTGAATTACACATACTTATTCGAGCCTTGCTTTTGTCTAATAAAGAGGTGTATTCGTGAAAAATATATTGCGTTCCTTTATCCGAATGATGCATTAATTGGTTGTCATAATCCTCAATCTGCCTCGTTTTTAGAGCCATTTTGAGGGTTTGCAGACACAATTCAGCATGTAGAGATGTTGCTGCATGATAGCCTAAAATACGCCGTGAATAAACATCCATGATGAAGCATAAATAAGTAAATATTTCACCAATGCGAAAGTAAGTAATATCACTTACCCAGACTTGATTAATATCATCGGTGGCGTTATCTACTAACAAATTTTGATACCGATTACTCTTGGTAGAAAAAGTTGTTCGTGTATAACTCTTTGGTAATAAGATACTTAGGTTGGCTTTCATGCCTATTTCAATGAACTTGTCTCTACCTGCCAGCGATTTCTCTAAAGCCGCATGTATCTTTTTTAAACCCATGACGGGATGATGATGTCGTTTTTTGAGTATCTCTTGTATGACCCAGCGACGCGTTAAAGACTCTTCTTCGAGATGCCTTTGGTGTTGATGAAATGCCTGTTTACTGATGAACTGGCATTGTGAAAAATGTTTTTATTCTTCGCCCTTGTTTAGGTCAACTTATCTCAGGACAAGACATCTTATCTCCATTATCCATTATCATTTATCCATTATCCATTAATAATGACGAAACAACAACTTTTACTGCGTATTATATTGCCTTTATGTTTGGGAATGGGCGTATTGGCATTTATTATTGCCAAAGCAATTTTGGTGCAAGTAACCACCGACGAAGCCTATACTTTGACCATGTTAATAAAGGAAACAGTCTGGAATGTAGTGCGTTACGAAAGTTCATATACCAACAACCATATTCTGAACTCGCTGCTTTGTAAATTGAGTTTTGGTATTTTTGGTATGAATCAAGTGGCGGGACGTTTGCCGAATATTCTCAGTTTTACACTCTATTTTTGGTTTGTTTGGCAATTCAGCCGTCGTTTTTTTAAAGATGATTTTGTCGGCTTGATGTTTGTGGCAGTTATGTTAGGCAATCCTTATATGTTAGAGTTTTTCGCATTGGCACGGGGCTATGGATTATCCATCGCTTTGATGATGACAAGCATATATTTTGCCGCAAATTATGTATTGGCAAACCACCAACGGAGTTTATCCATCAGTTTGATGTTTGCGATATTATCAGTTTATGCTCAATTTGCATTACTACATTTTTATTTAGGATTGAACTTTTTGATATTTATTTTTGAAATTCAAAAATATGTAAAAACAAAAAGTAGTGCTGATATACTGAGGGGGGTAGGAACCCAAATTGTCGCTACAATTTTATTGACAATTTTAGTTTATGCACCTTTCAAAGCCATATTAAAAGACAATCAAATCAGTTATTATGGTTCAAAGAATATTTGGGACGATAGTATTGTTTCACTTATTTCCCGGTCACTGTATGGTCAAGGTTATTTTTCAGACCAAACGGTTGTAGTTTTTAAAAACTTAATGGTTGCGCTTTTTGTCTTTCTATTTATTTATTGTTTTAATAATCTTAAAAAAGAAATAAATAATTCTATAAAAAATAACAACTTAAAAATAAAAAACAATGAATTACTCATAAGTAAGAATAAATCGTTCATAAATAATAAGGAGCCGTCTGAAAATGATATAAAATTAATAATAAAAAACAATGAATTATTAATAAGCAATAACGAATTATTAATAAAGAATAATGAAATACTTATTAGTTATAATCAAAAAACAAACAAAAGTCATGCAATAAACGACCCATCTCTATTTTCATTTGTTTTATTACTCTCAATTGTTTTTGTGATTACAGCACAATTTTATGTATTTGGTACCCAATACATTGTTGACCGAACTGCTTTGTTTTTATATCCGATTATTGCTTTAAATATACCGACCGTCGCTTTAGTGTTCGAGCAAAAAAAACTTTGGGCAGTCCGATTTGTGGCGATTTTATTTACCGTTTTTTGTACTTGGCATATTTCTAGAAGTGCCAATTTAGTCAGTTTTCAAGAGTGGTGGTTCGATAAAAATACATTAGAAGTGCTGGAAGATATGAAACAAGAATATCAAAAAATGCAAGTAAAAAGACCCATAAAACTGCATACAAATTGTGTTCTTCAACCTTCATTTGACTATTATTATCAGGAACAGCACCTCGATTGGCTCGTAGAACCTTTTGGTTGGGATAACAAAGTAGATACAACGAGACAATACGATTTTTACTACGATTTCGATGATAATTGGGACGCTTTAAAAACCCGTTATGAGATTTTAAAAAGATTTGATAATGGTGAATATTTATTGTTAAAAAGCAAATAGCCCCCTCAGTATACCTGCACAAATGCTCGTCAAATGTACATTTGACGAGCATTTGTGTCGATATACTGAATTGAAAATGGTTTACCTAATGTCGTATATGTCACATTCACTCATATTTAATGGTTTAAATTATCCATTTTCCGCTATCCATCATCCATTAAATATATACTGAGGGGGGTCATGCCATCGCATAAGAATGCACTATTTCCAATACTTTGTCCAATACTTCTGTGGGTGTGAGGTGTGAATTATCAATCAAAATGGCATCATCTGCTTGTCGTAAAGGGGAGTCAGCACGATTAGAATCTATCATATCACGTTCCATGAGGTTGCGTTTTACCGCTCTAAAATCGGTGGGTTGCCCTTTCGCCATCAGTTCGTCATAGCGTCTTTGGGTGCGAATTTCCGTATCAGCCGTCAGAAATATTTTCAATTCAGCATGAGGAAAAACAACCGTTCCAATGTCGCGCCCATCCATAACAATCCCTTTTCTATGTCCCATTTTTTTTTGTTGCGCTACAAGAAAACGACGGACTTCTGAAATGGTCGAAACAGGGCTGACCATTTCTGATATACGCATGGTGCGAATTTCATTTTCAACATCAACACCGTTCAAGTAGGTATGATTGCCCGTTTTTGTACGCTCAAAATGGATTTCGATGTTTTTTAACAAATTTTGAATTTCTCCGTGATTATTTATATCCACATTATTATCAAGGAAATAGAGCGTGACTGCTCGATACATTGCTCCCGTATCAACGTAAGCATAGTGGAGTGATTTTGCAAGTGCTTTGGCAAGCGTACTTTTTCCACAAGAAGAATAGCCATCAATGGCGACAATGATTCGTTTCATAACGAGGTCAAAGGTAAAAATTATAATGGAAAATGGATAGTTGAAAATAGATAGTTGAAAATGGAAAATTGGACAGCTTGCTATAAAAACACTGACAGCTATATTTTCGCTGATTTTTTATAATGATAAAATATTGAAAATCAATTATTTATAAATAAGTTCAACAATAATTGTCAAAAATAAGTAAAACTCAAGGGAACTTATCTTGAACTTGTGGCGTTATTCTCCCAACTTTGCACTATAATTCTGCAAAGAAATTCAATGAAATAATTTTTTTTCAATTTCTAATTTCTGTAAAAATGACATTCGCAAATATGATTAATTGTCCAAAATATACGAGCCTCAAGCCAGCTGCCTCTCTGTTCGTGCAGATTGGAACTTCGGTGAAGGGATTTTGTATGTGCGGATTTAATGCGTGCGATTGCATAAGTAGAAGTTCAGAGATTACTAATAATTTATATTGGTCAAACCTGCCTACTGGCTAAACGGATAAAAATATCTCGTTGCCGTAGGTTAAAACGGCAAACGACGAGGTACTTAAAAACATATCCGAAAGCATTCTTCTCCAATTTCTGCTTTTTATTGCTTTTTCTGTTTCCTTAATTGTCTGTCGTTCTTGTCTGAAAACAAGAGGAGGAGACGATGTATTTCTTCAAGTTTTGAGTTGTGATTAACAAGTTTTGAATCCTATACATCAAGAGGTAACCAATAACGAAAAAAGAGAATTTTTTAACTTCTAAAACTACGACAATGACTCGCTTGAAAATTTCAAGACGGCAGCTATTGGTAGCCCTCGTGATTGCGAGACGCGTCGTAGTTGCCTTTAAACCAGAATTTAAACTCGCAACTTTATTGTTGTTGGCTTGGTGGGGTAGTGAGTTTATTAATTCTACAGCCGATTATGGCGTTTGTATTTGGGCTTTAATCCAAAAATATCGCCGCTTTGTGGCTTGACAATATCAGGCTTATGAAGTGGTGTAAAAAAAATGACTTATGAAATTTGAATTAACCATACTCGGTACAAGTGCCGCTGTGCCGTATCGCAATCGTTTTTTGTCAGGTCAAGTCCTAAACATTCATGATAGATTGTTTTTGATTGACTGTGGCGAAGGTACGCAGATGCGTTTGACGGATTTGGGCATTAAGAAATCGAAAATCAACCATATTTTCATTTCTCACTTGCACGGGGACCATATTTTCGGGCTGCTTGGCGTATTGACCTCAATGGCAATGGCTTCTCGTAAGCATAAATTGACTATTTTTTCGCCCAAAGGCTTAGAGGAGCTTGTCTTGACGACTTTCAGATTGACAAACTATGTCTCGCCTTTTAGGATTGAATTTGTTGAAGTTGATGATACGATAAACACACAACTCGTTGATAACGAAATGATTACGATTTGTAGTTTTCCGTTAAAACATCGTGTCCCGGCAGTTGGATATGTTTTTAAAGAAAAACCATTTGATAGAACAATGCGGGTTGAGAAAATTGAGCAGTACGCCATTCCTTTTTCGGATATAAAAGCCATTAAGAAAGGTACAGGCTTTATGGATACTGAGGGGGTAATTATTCCGAATGATGAATTGACTTTGCCGCCACCGAATCCGCGCTCCTTTGCTTATTGCTCGGATACGGCTTATGATGAAACAATTGTGACACATATATATGGTGTTGATTTGCTGTATCACGAAACAACTTTTTTGAATGATATGGCTGCTCATGCTGAAATTACAGGACATTCAACGGCTTTGCAGGCGGGGCACATAGCAAAATTAGCGCATGTCGGACAGCTCGTTATAGGACATTATTCAAGCCGTTATGATGATTTGAATGTCTTACTTTTAGAGGCAAAACAGGCGTTTAAGAATGTCGTTTTGGGCATTGATGGTGAGACTTATAATGTAGATTTTAAGTCTTAAGAAACAAAATTTAATTTTTTTATCAAACATAAATCTAATTTTAAATTTTGATTTATGTTTACTTAATTTTATTGTTTTAGAATATTATTTTGAAATTTATAAAAACATGGAACAAGAATATATTAAAAGGTACAGTAAAATGTTGTCTAAAATACTAAGACATAGCATGGGTGGAATTGGATTGATGACGAATGAAAAACCGCCCGCGCGTCTTAAAGCGGAAATTGGCTATTGGATTGGCAAACCGTTTTGGGGACAAGGGATTATGACTAATGTGGTACGTGGTTTTAGTGATTATTGGTTGCAAAATTCTGATTTTGTGCGGCTCGAAGCTACGGTTTTTGCACCCAATTTGGCATCCAAACGGGTCTTGGAAAAGGCGGGTTTTACGCTGGAAGGTTTTTGCAAAAAATATTATATCAAGCCACAAGATGGATTGCCACGGGATGTCTTTTTGTTATCAAAAGTTAAAGATTAATTTATAAAATATTGATTATCAAAAGTATAGTCAGTTTTAGTTTGTATGATTCTCTCATTGAGTAACGTCGGCAGGGCAAAAGAGTCCCCGACGTTTTTTATTTTTTGGCTTTGATAAATTCAATATTTCGATAAATATGATTCATGCTAATCGAACAATCAAGCGATTTAAGATAAACAGAATCCGTTAATTCAGTCACCACCGCGTCGCGCCAAAGATTAGGTTCTTCTCTAAAGCGTGTTTCGACATGATATTTATTTTGGTCAATTAAAACATATTCTTGAAATGAAGGGATTGTTTTATATTCAGTAAATTTTTCAGTGCGGTCATATTTTCGGGTACTACGAGATAGTACCTCGATGATAACGATGGGGTTTAAAAGTAAAACTTCATTACTATCCCAAAATTTGGGCTTTTCTGCAATAACTATTACATCTGGATATAGCCCAAAATTAAGTTCGGGCAAATAAACAAGCTGTTGTAAGCCCGAAACAATATAGTTTTTGTTCGTTGAAAGAAAAGCCATATTCAAAGCGGTGGCTGTATTTAAGCCAATAATATTGTGAGAATGTCTTGCCATTGGTTTTTTTATAATTAAGCCATCATAGTATTCGTTTAAATCTTGACTGCGCTCTTCGCGGCGCAGAAATTCAGCAAGAGTATAGCGGCGCGGCTCTTTTTCAGGTTTGAGAATCGCTAATGGATTTATTGCAATATTTGTATCGTCAAACATGGCGTATTTTTTTAAGCAAATTTAAGCTATTATTGGTGGTTTTTCAAACAAACGAGGTAACATTGAGCATCTTTTATAACAAAATCGTATTTAAAATACTTCTTTTACACATTTAGGTCAATATCAATAATCCTACAACAACTAAAATAAAGTAACCCGTCAAAGCACCTGCACCTGGATAGTCTTTTGCAATACGTTGCCCAAAAAACAGAGCCAATAGCGAAACGCCAGCCAACATCAAACCCCAGTAAGCCCAAATTTCACTGCCAAAAAAGAGGGAAACTGTACCTATGGCAGATGAAATGCCTGCCGCAACTTCTAAAATGGTGATTGTTGGCATCAAAAAAACCACCGTTTTACTGAGGGGGGACTTTTTGAAATGTTCCCTAAAATAATCGAGATTGTCTTTATAATTAAAAACTTTATCTAAGCCTGATTGTAAAAATAGGATAGACATCAAAGCTGGAACAAGCATTTTGATAAGGGTAAAACTGCCCAAATTGCTAATTAGGTCAAATAAAAGTATCATTTGTTATAAAAATTAAGTTTTGTAGAGGAAAAAGGATTTGAAAATGAATAGGCAATTTATGACATTTTTCTTGATTTCTGGCAATTCTTCTTAACCTCGTTATATAATTTCATTTAACTTTGTGGCTGTAACTCAGCTAAAAAAGAGCTACTTTTGACTATGCCAAACGATATGAATCAATATCTGGTGGACTTCTCATTGCCCACTGTTTTAACTAATCGTTTTTCGAATCAGATACCCGAACAGCGTACCGTTATCAATGAATATTTTGCCGAAGGCAAATTAGTAAGTTATGCTGTTTCTCTTGAAAGCGGTAAAGTTTGGGCAATTTTTAATGCTGATTCGGAAGATGAAGTATTGGTTATGATTCGTGGTTTACCATTAACACGTTTCATGCAATATGTCATTTGTCCATTAACTTTTTATAATGTGTTAACGACACAAGTACCGCATTTTTCAGTAAATTAGATGATGTTTATTGAAACATTAATTTAAAAATATAATTATAATAAATATACTTATAGGGTTCATTTTCAATAAAATAGAATCATGCTGACTAAACATGGTTCTATTTTTATTTGACATAAAATAAAACCATATTTTAAAATTATGAAACAACTTATCGAGTGCGTACCCAATTTCAGTGAAGGGCGTGACCCCTCAGTAATCCGTCAAATTACGGATGAAATCGAAGCCGTGGAAGGCGTACAATTGCTCAATGTTGACCCAGGCAAAGCCACAAATCGTACTGTGATAACTTTTGTTGGTGAACCTGCAGCTGTCATCGAGGCGGCATATAGAGCCATAAAAAAAGCAGCCGAAGTGATTGATATGTCGCGTCATACAGGCGAACATCCACGTATGGGAGCGACGGATGTTTGTCCGCTTATTCCGATTGCCAATATTACGATGGCGGAAACCGCAGAGTGGGCGAGGCGGCTTGGGGAAAAAGTAGGCGACCCCCTCAGTATTCCCGTTTATTTGTATGAAGCAGCGGCAACGCGACCTGAACGGCGTAATTTGGCAACGATTCGAGCTGGTGAATATGAGGGTTTTAAAGAAAAGATACAAAGACCAGAGTGGAAACCTGATTTTGGACCTGCCATTTTTAATGCCAAAGCAGGTGCAACAGTTATTGGGGCGAGGGATTTTTTAGTGGCTTATAATGTAAATTTGAACACAACAAGTGTTCGACGTGCCAATTCAGTAGCTTTTGATGTGCGTGAACAAGGTCGTGTATTATTAGACCATAGGGGTGAAAAGGTACTTAATGAGTCAGGCAATCCAGAACGGGTGGCGGGTGCTTGTAAAGCGGTGAAAGGTATCGGTTGGTTTATAGAAGAATATGGCATTGCACAAGTCTCTATGAATTTAACCAATTTAGATGAAACGCCTCTACATATTGCTTTTGATGAATGTTGTAAATCGGCAGAAAAACGAGGTTTGCGGGTGACAGGTTCTGAACTTGTTGGACTTGTACCTAAACAGGTTTTGATTGATGCAGGTAAGTATTTTTTGAAAAAACAGCAGCGTTCAGCGGGTGTTTCTGAAGCGGAATTGATTCGGACGGCTGTTCGTACTTTTGGTCTTGATGAGCTATCACCTTTTGACCCTCAAAAAAGAGTGATTGAATATTTGCTTGAAGATGGTAAAGCATCCCCCCTCAGTAAAATGTCCTTAGAAACCTTTGCGGACGAAACAGCTTCTGAAAGTCCTGCCCCAGGTGGTGGTTCTATTGCCGCATACGTCGGTTCTTTGGGTGTTTCGTTGGCAACAATGGTGGCTAACTTGAGCAGTCATAAATGGGGTTGGGATGACCGTTGGGAAACTTTTAGTGATGTTGCAGAACAAGGGCAACGCTTAAAAGACGCTCTTTTGCACAAAGTTGATGAAGATACAGCCGCTTTTAATGCGATTATGAGCGCAATGGGTTTGCCAAAAAGCTCTGAAAATGAACGACTTATACGCAAAGATGCAGTGACGGCGGCAACAAAATTAGCGATTGAAGTACCCCTCAGTACGATGCGGTTAGCACTCGATAGTTTTAGCATTATCCAAAAAATGGCGGAAATAGGAAACCCGAATTCGGTTTCAGACGCAGGTGTTGGGGCTTTGTGTGCACGTGCGGCAGTCCGAGGTGCTTATTTGAATGTTAAAATTAATGCTGTGGGCTTTGAGGATAAGACTTATATCGAACAAGTTATAATAGAAGCAGAAAAGATGTCATTAGAAGCAGAAAAATTGGAAGATACGATTCTTGGTATAGTTAACCAAAAAATATAAAGAACGACTGAGGAGGCTATTTTTACTTTTAACAAGAAAAGTACCCCCCTCAGTATTCCCAACTCAGAATGTATGAAAATTAGTAATAAGTCATTAGTCGTAGATAATCAGACCAATGACTTATTGAATTACTGTAAAATTAAATCTTTTTCCTCAACCATTCGGCGCATATTGATAAGCGCGTAACGCATCCGACCCAAAGCCGTATTGATACTGACACGTGTTAAAGAAGCAATTTCCTTGAAACTCATGTCGGCATAGTGGCGCAAAACAACGACTTCACGTTGTTCATTGGGTAAAGAATCAACCAAATGACGGATACGTTCGTGGACTTGACTCCGCATGATGCTTTGTTCTGGACTTTCATCTGATAAACCAATGACATTAAAAATATCATATTCATCGGTTTGCCCGACAGTTGGTCGGCGTTTGTCGCGGCGGAAATAATCCACGCAAAGGTTGTGTGCTATGCGTAAAGCCCATTGAAGGAACTTGCCCTCATGGTTATAACGACCTGAACGGAGTGTATTAATAATTTTGATGAATACTTCTTGGAAAATATCTTCCGCCAACTGTGAATCTTTACAGAAGATGTAAATAGACGTATAAATACGTGCTTTGTGGCGGCGAAGTAAAATCTCGAATGCTTTCTCATTGCCGTTGAGGTAAAGGTCTATCAACTCTTGATCTGCGAGTTGAGCGGTGTGCGTAGTAGCTTGCATACTAGTAAATAATTTATCAGACTTGTGAAGGAATACTCTAATTATTTAAATGTAGAAGCTACTATCAATAGGCAATGAAATTTAAGTGATGAAATTTTAGTCTCGAAAAGAAGGAAGGTCATCTTTCGATTTATTTAGCTCAAAGATAAAGCCAAATTTCCGAGAGGTGCAACATCATTATTCCTTTTTTTATTCTTTTTAACGAATATTTAACCAAACTACTAATTTTAAGTCAAGGTTTGGTTTTAGATTTTAATATTTTATGAAATAAAATTTCTTTTATTCTTAAAATACCAATATTATTTTATTATAAAAAACCAAAAAGGTTATCTTTTGTTCGCTTAGCATTTTTTTGAACGTCTTAACAAAAAAAATTTAGCAAAAATATGTTTTAGCTTGTTTTGAGTTTTGCAAAATATTGTGTGATTTTATTATTTCACTGTAATTTACGAAAGTTTGATGGTATCGGATTTTATTATAATACCCGATACCATCAGACGATTACTGAAAAATAAAGCCATTTGGCGCAATACCTACTGTCAATTTGTTTTTTTCTGTCTTTGTCGTTGGGTCAATGATATAGACAACTCCTGATTGCTTAAAATCTATCGCATCGCCACACCATAGTAAGCTTGTATGTTGGTCAAAACCCAAAGAATAAAGCGTAGTAGCTCCAGTGGGTTTTAAAAATACAGAGGGAGGAGTTGCACCAAAATTGAGCAAGTCTTTTGTATAAATTTGATTATTGGCAATGAAATAAAGCGTCGTTTTCGATTTATCAGCGATTAAAGATGATGCGCCATAAGGTACATCAAAGGAATATTCCACAGCATTATTCCTTATTTTTACTAATTTACCAGTACTTTTTTGAAATTCACCATAAGACAAAACCCATATATCGCCATTGGCATCTTGCGCAATACTGTTGGGACCTAAACCAACTTTAATTTTTTGTAAAACACTATCTGCTAAACTATTAACTATTGTAACCGTAGAATCTTTGCCTAAACCGCCGCTATTGAGAACCCAGATAGCGCCGCTTGTACTATTTCGTATCATTTTCTCTGCCCCTTTACCAGTTGCGATAACTTTAGCTATTGTTTTTGAAGCGTAATCATAGACAGCTATGCCACTTGTTGCACTATCTTTTCCCCATTGTGTGATATAAGCGCGATTGACATCAATGGGTAAAAAATATCGAGGAAGCGTGAGTCCAGTTGCAAGGGTGCTTTCGTTAACCATATTTTTAGCAGTTGCAACAATCATTTTATTGGCGTTATTGACAATAATAAAGGCTTTGCCACCATATAAATTCATAGATTGTAATACATTCCCAAGGGCAGCACCAGTATTTGCCATGCTATAGATATCGTTTTCGACGGTCGCTGCATCACGGTCATAATAACTCAATGTTCCTGTACCGCTACCAAACGGCCCTTCATTAGTGATGAAAACGCCTGTTTGATACAATTCTGAAGGTTTTTCGTCGCCTTTGTCGCATGAAATAAAAAGTAAATTAGAAGCAAATAATATTGCCCATACATGTGATTTTGAAAAAATCATAGTTTTATTTTTAAAAAAAATGGTAAAAAAATAAACAAAATGGTTAAAGGAAATTGTTAAAACAAAAAAATACTCTTAAAACGCCGCAAAGGTATAGAATTCAAAGTCGTTCAATGTCCTTTTTTGAAAAATTACAAGGAGTAAACGAAAAAAGTGGCGGTCTTGTGAATTCAATGTCCTTTGTTTCTACATGATTTTTACATTTGCATAAAAATTGCCCGAAGATGCCCGCTATAACTTTTCAACCCTTGACACGCATGTCTCCTGCTGAGTTGCTCGAATTTAGCCAGCTCAATCGCAATTTGCAATGTGAGCTGAATGCCAACGGAACGGTTGTTTTGAAAACACCGTTGCGTTTGAGGTACACTTCTTTGACGAATCATATTGTTAAAAAATTAGAAGATTGGAATGAGGGGCGTGAGGAAGGAGAAGTCTTGACTTCACGCATGGGTTTTGTATTGCGAAACGGTGCAGTGCGTCATCCTGCTGTGGCATGGATTAAAAAGGTGAAAATGGCGGCTCAAATCGAGCACTTGATTGAGCATGTACCTGATTTTTTTATTGAATATCTCACCGAATCAGAAAGCCTCTCCATCGCACGTGCCCGTATGCAAGAGTATATCAGCAATGGCGCACGTTTGGGCTGGCTCATTGATTTGGAAAATGAAACGGTTTATATTTTTCAAGAAAATAAAGAAGTTGAAACGATTCATGGTTTCAACAATCCGTTGTCAGCAAAAGATATACTGAGGGGGTTCGTTTTGAACCTAAATGATGCCCACTAAATCACCCCCTTTTGCGAACAATTTATCCACTCTTTCCGCTACTTTTTTATCTATCACCAATTCAGGGGCATGATGTGGTTTGATGCGGGCATCAATGACCAAAGTGCGGCAACCCCAGTGTTTGTGTTCTATCGTCGCACCAATGCCATGCAGATCATGACTTGGATTGGCTCTAGTGAAAACTGACCAAACGAAATTATTAACGTTGTTTGCTGTGAAAGCGGCATCATCAACTAAAAGTATTAATGGAATGTGTTGAAAATCAATGAATTTCATAGATTTGCAAAAATCTTCGGCTTGTTGATATCCTTCATCATTTGAAGTAAATTTAGGTGCTTTTATCGCTAAAATGCCGTTTTGAACAAAATGCGGGTCGCTATACTGAGGGGGTAGTTTGAAGTTGTTTGGCAGTTCATTTTTCAATTCACGCCGCTTTTTTCCCGCTGCTGCAACAACCACTTTTGACCCCGTATTCCAACCTGAACCCGAATAATCAAGGGTGTCAATTGTCGTTTTTGTTTGAAAATGCAAATCGCGAGATAGGTCAATGCGTTCTAATATAAAATTGAAAAACGCAGGAATATTTTTTGTAGACAAATCCCCCCCCTCCCGATTGTCTCGGGATGTGCCATCAGTATCCGCAGCTATAAAGAGGAATTTCGCCAAACTCGTTTGCCCACTGCCCAAAATATGGTTGGCAATCGTCAAAATCTCTTCGGGTTGGGTCTCTCTAAAGGGCATATATCGCTCTTTTCCAATCGCTAATAACAACGGATGTACACCCGCCGCGTCAACCGCATGAATCTCTACAACGCCCGGAAACTCTGCAGGTGTCAGCGGTTTAACGATGTTGTGAATCATATAACCAAAACTCGAATCTTCGGCAGGAGGTCTTCCAACCACCGTAAAATGCCACAAAGGGTCTTTGCGATGATAGACTTTCAAGACATCCATAACGGGAAAATCATGCTGCAAACTGTAGTAACCCAAATGGTCACCAAAAGGTCCTTCTGGTTTTTTTTCGCCTTTTCTGATAATGCCTGTAATCACAAAATCGGCATCGCTGCTCAAAACAGAACCATTACTATCTTTGGCATAACGAAACCGACGACCATTTAACATACCTGCAAAGGTGACTTCGGGCAATCCTTCGGGCAATGGAAATATCGCAGAAAGGGCATGAGAAGGCGGTCCGCCGACAAAAATGGAACATAAAAAAGGTTCATCGGGAAGGTTATTATACTTCGTGTGATGTACGCCAATGCCTCGATGCAATTGATAATGCAATCCTATTTCTTTATTGGTAATGTATTCATTTCCAGATAGTTGTATGCGATACATGCCAATATTGCTGCCCATAATGCCACGTTTATCTGGGTCTTCGGTGTAGACTTGTGGCAAGGTAACAAATGCGCCGCCGTCCATGCTCCACGACTTGACTTGTGGCAGTTTATCAATCGTTGTTTCTGCGTAATTTGAAGCCGCCATACTGAGGGGTAGCTTCATCGGCAAAGCCTTCAAAGCGGTGAATGGTGCACCTAAATAACGCAGTGGGTTTTTCAAAAAATTAGTTGGGTCAAGTTTCAGTTCAACTACTTTTTCAACGGCTTTGATGGTATGTCTGAACAGAAAATCAGTGCGTTCGTAAGTACCATAAATATTAGAAACGGCTTGAAAAGGCGAACCTTTGACGCGTTCAAACAGTAGGGCAGGACCCCCTGCATCATACACCCGACGATGAATTTCCGCCATTTCGAGGTTGGGGTCAATGTCTATTTTGATGCGGCGCAGTTGCCCTGTTTTTTCTAAATCGTTGACGGCAGCGCGGAGGCTTTTATAACTCATTTCGATTGATTATTGTTGATTGAATATCGCTTATTGCGGATTAAGTGTATTTTTGTCTTAGAATTGAGAAGAACAAAAGTAAATGAATGTAGTTTTGTATTTCTCATAAAAAGTGAAAATGAGTACCCCCTCAGTATTTTAATATTTTTGAAGCAAATTCTAAAAAAATGGATAATAAGGAAAATAAATCATGCATAGAGCGCATCGAAATCAAAGGTCTTTGGGGGCGTTTTGACGTGGATTGGACATTGCATCATGACGTCAATATTTTAGTAGGAGAGAATGGAAGAGGGAAGAGTACGATTTTAAAGTTAGTAAGTGAAATATTGGGTCAAGAAAAGGACATTTATCCTCATAACATGGACTCTACAAAGGCATACCATTATAACTTAACTGATTTTAGCGATTTTGCTGTTTTAATTAAACTATCAGGCTTTAACTACTTAAGATATCCAGTTATTTCTGTAGTTCATGATAATGATTATTATAGTGTAAAGAATTTTAGTTCTGAAACTAATATTAACATTAGGGATTTGAAATACTCATATTTTGATGTACTAGAAGAAGATACCACTTTTAAAATTAACGAAAGTGATAAAGTTACATTAAATGAGAAATTGAAATTGAATTTTCAATTACTACAAACATTTGAAAATCAACTACTTGAAGAAGATACCATTCAAAAAATAGGGAATAATGAAATAAAAACGTCTTTAGATTTTATTCTTTATAATTTAGAAAAAAGTTATTGGAAGTATCAAATTGAACTTTTTGAAAGAATTGTTAATTTGGGACTTGACAAAAATGAAGTTAATAAAATGCATCAACTTTTTTTTAAAAAAATCAATGAGTTTTTTCAACCTACAGGTAAAACAATTGGGCAACGGAAAACAGATAAAGCCATTGTTTTTAATCAAAATGGAACAGAATTAAGCCTTTATCAACTTTCATCGGGTGAAAAACAATTGTTGACAATACTTCTAACTGTTTTATTTCAAGATGAAAAACCTTTTATTTTATTGTTAGATGAGCCTGAAATTTCACTTCATTTACGGTGGCAGTATAAATTAATTGATACGATTCGTGCATTGAATCCGAATTGTCAAGTTATTATTGCAACTCACTCACCAAGTTTGTTTTCAGATGGTTGGAATGACCGTGTTTTTTGGATTGAAGACATTTGTAAACCAATATTGACATTAGAAAAGCATGATTCCTAAAGAAAGAATGGCGGAATATGTCAAGCGTATTCGGGCTGATTTGCGACTCCTGCGATTAGATTGTGCGGTTCGTGTGGAAGGTAAGAAAAAAACTGATGAATGGTTTTGGTCTCTAACACTGTCTCAAATATTCCTTGAAAAGGCATTTAAGATTTATAGATACTCAAATTTACCAACAGAAAATTCTTTTGGCAAACAAAATGTCTTGCAATTTAAGGATTTTGCAGCATCTGATTATATCCTTTGTGTGGATAGTGACTATGATTATTTGTTAGAAAATCCAGATTTACAGCATCCGTTCATTTTTCAAACTTACGTTTATGCCGTAGAGAATTACCAATGTTATGCACCGAATTTGATAAATATACTTCGTAGAGGGTGTGATACTGAGGGGGGCGTTTTCAATTTTGAGGATTTTATAAATCATTATTCAAAAGCAATTTATCCTTTATTGGTTTATTCGTTGTTTTCAATGAAAATAGATGGTGAGTTTACGGCTATCAAATGTGGAGAACAAATTGGCTTCAAAAAAATACAAAATTTAGATATTGATTTAGCAAGTTTGATGCAATTGGTTGATAACCAATGTCTTGATTTTGAAAAAAAATATGACGAACTATCTGAATTTCAGTTATTCAAACAAAGACTCATTGAATTAGGTTTGACAGAAACAAATGCGTATTTATTCGTCCGCGGACATGATTTATTGGAAAATGTGGTTTTGAAATTGTTGAAACATATTGCTGAACCTATTATCAAAACTGAATTTGAGCGACGGATAAAAGAAAATGGACATCAATCAGCATCTGCTTATCAGACCTATTTGAAAAACCATAAATTTGAAAACTTACTATCGAATCATTTTTCATTTCAGGGAAATTTATTTTTCCAAAAAATTGATAGTGATATAAGAACTTCTTTTGAAAATCTACCCCCTCAGTAAACATACATAAATCCATCATTTTCAACAATTTACAATCATCATTCGTAATGAAAAACAAAGAAATCGCCAAAAGTTCGCTCCTAATCCAAAAAGAAAAAGAGTTGAAAGAACTTCAAAAAAAGAAAGATAAGATTACAAAAAATATCAACTTAACGAAAACTAAAATTTTGGAATGGCAATCAAACATTGATACAGCCACCAAAGAAATGATGAACGGCATGGCGCGTATGGCTGACCTGTCAAAATTAGGAAGTGAGATAAAAAGTTTGTTAAAAGACTTGAAGAAAAGAGTCAAATTGAGCAAAAAAGACAAAGTGGAATTGGATCAAGTTTTTGATAGTGCGACATTGGACGAAATTACAAACGACATTGATAAGAGCTTTGCAAATACTCCTTTTGGCAGTGCAGAGGGTTTTGCGAATGGACGATTTGACAATGAAGACCAATTTACGGACGAGTTTAATCGACAACGCAAACAAGCCATGTTTGAGCCTTTTGCGGTTAAACCAAATAGAGAAGAGCAACAAGCGATTCGCAAGGTTTTTCTAGCTTTAGCGAGTCGTTTTCATCCCGATAAAGCCGAAAATGAAGAAGAATCGACATTTTTTCATGACTTAATGCAAAGCATAAACAATGCGTATCAACGTGGAGATATGGCTGAATTGTTGGATATTAAAACGCGTTTTGCTGCCTATCAAACGTCTGATGCAGGAACAGCGGCTTATGATATTGCTATTTTGGATGTTTTAGATGAGCAAATTTTGCGGTATCGCAGTGAAATTGGTTTGCTGGATAGTCAAATGGTGCGTTTGAAAGCGGAGTTGAAAAATTTGAAAGATTCTGATTTAGGCGGTTTGGTCAAACAAAATAAACGCAGTCCCAATTTCGGCGATGGTGCTACGTCCGACCTTGAAGACGGTGCGATGTATATGTTTGAAATGTTGGAAGAAACGAAAAAAATACTCATTCAATGGCTTGAAACAGGTAAAAAACCCGTGGCTTTCAATCAGTTTGTTGATGGTTCGCATCCCATTGTTCAAAAAGGACGTGAAAAAGGCATCGTTTCGGATGTATATGACGATGATGATGACAATTTAAACGGTGCTATCGACCTATCTGATGATGATCTTGAAGAGTTGATGGCAATGTTTACGGGCATGATGGAACGTGCGCCTAAAACGAGGCATAGAGGAAAAAAATAGATTTGATAAAAGTAATAACTATAGAAATTACAGAATTAATAATTGATTAATTCTGTAATTTCTATAGTTCAAAATTAAACCCTTCGGAAACAAATTTTTCGTATTTCGATTTATCAAATTCATAAAGCCTAGCAGGTCGATGCGCTACCCCTTCTTGCGATTCGTTGAGGTCAACGATGAAATCCATAGAAAGAATTTTCTTGCGGAAATTGCGCTTATCGAGTTCAGCTTCTAATATGGCTTCATAGAGGTGTTGCAATTCTGTCAATGTAAACTTGGGCGGTAATAATTCAAAACCAATCGGACGGATACGTACACGTTGTTTGAGCGCATTAAAACAAGCCTCTAAGATGTCATCATGGTCAAAAGCCAATGCTACGTCTCGAAGTTCTGACAAATTAACCCATTGTGCTTTTTGAGCAAAAGAGGAGGGATGAACATCATGTCGATTCGTTTTTACGAGAGAAAAATACGCAACAGTGACCACCCGCCCTAAAGGATGTCGCCCCACTGCACCGAAAGTGCGGACTTGTTCAAGATAAACCCTTTCCAATCCCGTCAATTCGTGCAAAATACGCGCTGCCGCTGCATCTATATTTTCATGAGCGTAAATAAAATCTCCTGGCAAAGCCCATAAACCAGTATATGGTTCCGTTCCACGCTTGATGAGTAAAACTTTGAGGTCGGATTCATCGAAACCGAAAATGACATTGTCCACTGTCACAGCGGTTTTAAAGAAATCTTGTGAAAATTCAGCCATCAGTATTTTATATCGCCCTTTTCAGTATAAAAAAAAATAAAATTGTTATTCCAAGATGTAAAATTAGGAAAATTCGCCTTTTCACCAAAGTTTTAACCGACTTTGTGCATTCTTTACACAAAGTAAATCGGTCATTGATTAAATGTAATTGGTCATTGATAATGGGTCGTTTGTCAATAAGTCATTAGTTAAGTTCTATTAATTACTAATGCCATCTAAAACACACCCCTCAGTAATTCGCCTAATTTTTCGGGTTTTATGCGGTTAGCAAGTATTGTTTTATTTTTATTTAGGAGGTAAATAACAGGGAGATTCCAAGTTACATATTTCTTCTGGATATCTGTTTCAGGCTTTGTATCAATCACATTTGTCCAATTGGTCATTTTCAACTCTTCTAAAAATGGCAACCATGCCTCACGTACACCGTCGGTGCAAACGGTCATAACGGTTAGCTTCGTGTCGCCCATATTTTGTAGAACGTTTTGAATTTTAGGCATCGTCTCACGGCAATGTGTACAAAGACTGCTATAAAAAATAACCAATGTGTAATCAGACTTAATATCCCAAAGCGATTTTAAGACCCCCTCAGTATTAGGCAATGAAAAATCGGTTGCTGTTTGTCCAATCAGGGCATTTTTGAAAGCATTTGCTTTATATTCGAGCCTTTCGAGCATATATTTATCTGTACCACTGCCCGTATTTCGATGGTATTTTTCAACTAAATAAATCAAATAAGCGTCTGCATTCGCCATTCTATCAATATTATCGTCAAAAACAGCCGTCAGCCATTTTAAAGTAAATTTGTAAAAAGCGGGATGTGGATGCGTTTTATTTAAGATAAAATCAAGTTGCGTTTTTACAGAATCCGTATTATTGGTCATATAACCCAAAAACTGTTCTAAACGTTTGGCATAATAAGGCGTTCTCACAAGCCGCATATCGTTGAAGTCAACACCGTCAAAAAAATGTTGACGGAAATAGTACCAATAAGCCGCATTGGGTTTGCTTTGCGTCATCGGCGTTAATTCAGATGGTACAACAGGCATTATTGCAATATTCAACAGCTTAGAAATGAACAAGTTAGGTGCTTGACGGGTAACACTTTGCGTATATCTATCAAGACCTGCATAACGTGCGGTAATTTTTTGTTGATGTTCTTTGATGACAGTATCTTCCGCTTTCGCTTGTCTTAACATATCTACCATAGCAGAAATTTGATTCACCTCTATTTCCGTTTTGTAAAGTGCTTTCATATAATTGAAAAAAACAGCATTTTCAACGGATTGCTCAATATAGGCACTATCATAAGGTGCTGAAATATGGGTGTTAATTGTAAAATCATGTTCATCTGCTAAAATAAAATTAAAAACCACCCCCTCAGTATTGGCAACAAAATACACGCCTTGCGCCAATAGGCGCGTCGGTTTGAAATGAATGTCACCTGTTATAGTATCCACCTGCGTTGAATCAACGGCATAAGTTTGTTCACCGATATAGTAACCCAAGACAACTTTTGACGTTTTGATACCTTTGAGTTTAATTTTAATATCATAAAACGCGCTGTCTTCTGGTGAAGCCTTTATAAAGTTTGGAAATAAAAACATAATGATAATAAGTATAAATTCTTTTTTCATAGATGTAAAATATTCAATTAACATGCTCTTTGCTTTTTATTAAGTTTTTCACAATCAATAAATGTCAACCTTTGTACGCAACAGGCGTTTGTTTAGATACAAAAATGGGAAAGGGTTCGTCAAAATCAATGATTCCTTCTTCATACAAATATTTAAACCTTACTATTTCTTGAACTACGAATGTTATATTTGCCAAAATTTTAAAAAAGGCACATTGTCATGCTTAATCTACTTAATAATCTACTTAACTTAAAAAATATCTTATGGATCTTTTGACCTTAATTATCAGCTTTGCAGTGGTTGCGGCGATATTGACAGCCTTAACGTGGCGCACACAGCCAAAGCGTTTTTTATCATTTCTACAATATTTCGCTGGCGTTTGGTTTATCTTTTCTGGAGCAGTCAAAGCAATTGACCCTTGGGGTACAGCCTTCAAAATGCAACAATATTTTGGCGAATTTAAATCCACTTTCAGCGAAACATCTTTCAACTTTATGACGCCATTATTGTCATGGATGTCTGATAATGCCTTAAGTTTCTCAACTTTTATGATTGTTTTAGAAATTCTTATTGGTGTTTTGTTGGTTTTAGGGCATCGTTCGAAATTGACTTCTTGGGTCATGTTGTTGATTATGGTCTTTTTTACAGCACTTACAGGTTATACGCATTTGACAGGTTATGTGCCAGATGGTGTTAATTTCTTTGAATTCTCAAAATGGGGACCTTGGGTTGAAACCAATATGAAAGTGACCGATTGTGGTTGTTTTGGTGATTTTTTAAAACTAAAACCCACCGTTTCTTTTTATAAAGATTTGGTTATTCTGACACCCATAACAATCTATTTCGTCTTCAGACACAAGTATTTTAAACCACTGTTTAGTACAAAAGTGAGATTGATATTGATGTGGCTTACCGTTATTTTATCCACGGTTTTTTGCCTTCGCAATACTTTTTTCGATGAGCCTATTGTTGATTTTCGTCCCTTCAAAAATGGTGTAAACATTCGCACTCAAAAGGCAGCAGAAGAGAAAGCAGCAGGTGAGGTGAAAATTTTGTCGTGGAAATTAAAGAATGAAAAGACGGGCGAAACGATAGAATTAACAGATGATGTATATATGAAAAACTACGCGACAACTTATAATAAAGACATGGGTTGGTCTGTTGAGGAACAAGTAAAAAGCGAACCGACGGTGCCTCATTCAAAAATCAGTGACTTTATGATTAATGATAAAAATGGTGCAGAAATTCAAGATCAAATTTTATCAGAACCCAATTACATGTTTCTCGTCGTGAGTTGGAAAATGTTAAGTACACACACGCAAAAAACGATTGTCGTGCCCGATTCTATTTTTAAAATTGACAGCATAACAGGTGTAAAGGCTTTTGAACGTGTCCAAATGCGTGAAGAAGTATTCAAATCGTTCAGTTTTGATGCTGAATATCGCAATACATTTACAACGAAAGTCAATCCATTTTTAGAAAAAGCAGAAAAAGCAGGTTACAAAATTGCTAGTCTTGTACCTTTCAGTGAACCTAAGAAGATAGAAGATTTTCGTCACGATGTACAAGCCGCTTATCCATTTTATACGGCGGATGATTTAGTCCTCAAAACGATGATTCGCTCAAATCCAGGTATTTATCTCTTGAAAAATGGTTTAATTGTGCATAAATGGCATATCAATCAGTTGCCGTCTTTTGAGCAAGTACAAGCCAATTTTATTAATAAATAACAGATAGGACTAAAATAAATTGATGACTTAAAATAATATTTGGTATTGAGCGCCGATTTATGAAATTTTAAAATTTGTTAAATCTTTATAAGCTTAATAACGAACATTATTTTGTCTTTTAAAACTTCTTACACTTTTTCTACTTCCAACGTTATTTAGTAGTTTGTGATTTTAGAGTATTTCTAACACATAGAAACAGAGCATCCTAACAGATTTCAGTAAGCTCACGTTAGGGAAAATTTTAAACTTTCCCTAACATGAGCTTACTGAAATCTGTTAGGATGCTTTGAAATCTGTATATATAAATAACATAATCGTTATACACATTTTTAAAACATAATCTTTTGATGGTATTTTGAATTAAAATTATCGTTAAATTGTATAGATTGTTTGGTCAACCAAACAATACTTTCCTACATTTGTACAACAATTTATTTACTTATACCTTTTAAAATAGCCGTTTTTATGTTAGCTTCACGCTTCACTTCACGCTTCACGCTTCACGCTTCACGCTTCACGCTTCACGCTTCACGCTTCACGCTTCACGCTTCACGCTTCACGCTTCACGCTTCACGCT
>JAYTUQ010000214.1:0-1680 GCA_043744455.1 Saprospiraceae bacterium
TTATTTGACGGCTTTTCAAAGCCATTTGCTCTAAAAACGGTTCAGCTGCAGGAGAAATCAAAGATTTAAAATCCTCAAGTGTACATTTGGGGGCATTTATAGCAGCGACAACATCTTTTTCAGTTTTATTATAGATAGATGTTTTTACGGTTTCCCAATCATATTGGTCAAAAAGATTTTGAAAACTCATTGTTTTGGAATGTTTTAAGTCAATTAAGCAAGGAGACAGTATTAAATCGACAGGCGGCAGTCTGTAAGTTTTTAATTATTAAGTATTTAACACATATTGAAATTTGAACAATTTCATTTCTTTACTATATTGCATTCAAAAATGCAGTTAATGGGCTACTCGCTTGAGCATGATTTTGTACTGAACCTAGTCGTGCCTCAAATGCCATTCTGCCTGCTTTAACTGCCAATTTAAAGGCATATGCCATCACTTCAGGATTGCCTGCAACCGCAATAGCTGTATTCACCAACACCGCGTCTGCACCGATTTCCATAGCTTTTGCCGCATCCGAAGGTGCACCAATACCTGCATCAACAATAACCGGAACGTTGCTTTGCTCGATGATAATCTCCAGAAAATCAATGGTTCTCAAACCTTTATTTGTGCCTATTGGCGCACCGAGTGGCATAACAGCAGCCGTTCCAGCATTTTCCAGTTGTTTGCAAAGTACAGGGTCAGCGTGAATATACGGTAAGACAACAAAGCCCATTTTAGCCAATGCTTCTGTTGCTTTTAAGGTTTCGAGTGCATCAGGCAGTAAGTATTTAGGGTCGGGATGGATTTCAAGTTTCAACCAATTCGTTTCTAAAGCTTCACGGGCTAATTGTGCTGCGAAAATGGCTTCTTTGGCATTACGTGCACCCGAGGTATTGGGTAATAAATTGACGCATAGATGGTTAAGGTGCGCCAAAATTTTATCCGTTTCTGTCTCTAAATCAATTCTTTTTAAAGCAACAGTGACCAATTCAGTGCCTGATGCACGGATTGCATCTGCCATCAATTGAGGAGAACCAAATTTACCAGTACCTAAAAACAAACGCGAATGGAAGGTTTTTTGCGCAATAATGAGCGCATTATCATTATTTGTGTGCATCAAGCAGTCTATTTAATTGTTCAACAAGTTCTTTTTTGTTCGTATTTCGGGTGATTTCACTTGATAAAGCAATGCCATAAATGGGAGTTTTCAGAATCTCTGGTACATCGTTTAATTCGATGCCGCCAACCGCATATATTGGAATTGAAAGGTTCATAGCAGCTAAGCCCTCCATAATTTTTTGATACCCCTCAGTACCTAATATCGGACTCAGCTTTTCTTTAGTGACTGTGAATCTAAAGGGACCAAGACCGACATAATTGCAATTTTCGTGGATTCTTCGAACCACATCTTGAAGCGTATTTGCGGTGCCCCCGATAATTTTATCATGCCCTAAAATTGCTCGAGCTTCTGAAATTGATAAATCAGTCAAACCCAAATGAACGCCATCTGCATCTACTTCTTTTGCTACTTTTACCCAATCATTGATAATGACGGTGACATTATGGGATAAAGTGCATTTTTTAATCACCTCCGCAAGGGCTGTTACTGCCTTTTCGTTTTGATTTTTAAAACGCACTTGTATCCATTGACAACCAGCATCTAATGCAGATTGTATATTCTTTATTTGTTCGGA
>JAYTUQ010000215.1:0-6433 GCA_043744455.1 Saprospiraceae bacterium
ACATGCCCAAGAATGATTGACAAAAAAGGAGTTGAAATTCAACTCACAAAATCAATTAATTTTGGGTATGAAAAAAGAACAAGTTACAAAGTTAAAAAGGCAAGTCAATATCTTCGTCAGTATCCTTCTTTTTTTTCCTTTTTTTCTTGGATTTGGCATCCTCATTGGTAGATTCTCCGAGACTTTTAAGCATATCGGACATCATAGAGAGGGGGTCAATTTTAATGATTTGGATGTTAGCACCTTTAAATGATGCTGACAGCGCATCTTTTATATCGTCAATAAATTCATCAGGTGATTTAGCGTTATTGATATTAATATTTTCAAAAACATCATGCACGGTCGCTATAGCACTGTTCAGATAGTCCATCCGATTTTGTAATTCTTCTGTGTTGTTGTTGGGGTAATAGCCGCCGTCGTCATGAATCTCCAATTTTTTGAAATACTTCTTTTTCAAATAAGCCATCAAATTGATAATACGGATATGCGTTTCCATTCCTGCAAACTGGGTTTTGACAAAACACCATGTATACTTTCCCTTCTTCTTAAAAATGCTTGAAAAAATCGAACGTAGTACCCCCTCAGTATCAAATAGAAAAGTCACCCTTTCAGACTCTTCGTGGGGTTCGAAAGAGATGCCTCGTAGTTCACTTCCAATGGCAAGCGGTTCAAAATTTAAATCAGAATCAAAATCGTTAGGTTCAAAAGGTGAGGGAAAAGCCTGTTCCTCAGGAGGTGATTTATCATCGAGCAATTGATACTGCCAATTGTTGGAAATACAAATCTCTTCAACTTCATCCATCAATGCTGTTATGAGGTTTGGAGATGTCAGTTTGCCTCGATAGTGAATTGTTACGCCCATTATAGTTGTTTTTAGAATTAAATTATCTCCAAATATAAAAAAGGAAATGCACAAATGCACTCCCTTTTTTGCTTTTAAGTCATTTTTATCAGAAAACATTTACTTTTCTTCCAAAAAAGGATAGCGATAATCGGTTGGAGAGACAAAAGTTTCCTTAATCGTTCTCGCCGAAAGCCAGCGATAGAGGTTGAGTGCCGATCCTGCTTTGTCGTTCGTACCACTCAAGCGAGCCCCACCGAAGGGTTGTTGTCCGACAACTGCACCTGTCGGTTTGTCGTTGATATAAAAATTGCCTGCCGCATGACGCAATTTATCCGTAGCAACAGCGACTGCTGCCCTATCGGTTGAAAATATAGAACCTGTCAAAGCATAAGGCGATGTTGTGTCTAAAATATCAAGCGTTTTTTCAAAATCATTGTCTGCATAGACATAAATGGTCAAAACAGGTCCAAAAATCTCCTCACACATCGTTGTATACTGAGGGGTATCCACGACAATAACCGTTGGGTCAATAAAGAAACCTTCTGCCTTACTGTAATTGCCCCCGACGATGATATCTGCACCTTTTGCGTTTTTTGCATCAGCAATATAACGACTAATTTTGTCAAAAGCTTTTTCGTCAATAACAGCGTTTACGAAGTTGGTAAAATCTTCCGTTGTGCCCATTTTCATGGATTTCACGTCTTCAATAAGGTAATTTTTCACATCATTCCACAATGATTGAGGAATATAAGCCCTTGAAGCAGCCGAACATTTTTGACCTTGAAACTCAAATGCCCCGCGACTCAAAGCTGTAGCTACAGCTTTTGCAGGAGCAGAAGAATGCACCATAACAAAATCTTTACCGCCTGTTTCGCCTACAATACGTGGATATGATTTGTAAATTGGCAAATTTGTCGCTATTGTTTGCCACAAACGGTTAAAAGTTGTCGTACTGCCTGTAAAATGCAAACCCGCAAAATCTCGGTGAGAGAAAATCACTTCTCCTGCCGTTGGACCATCCACGTAAATCAAGTTGATGACACCTGCTGGCAAACCTGCTTCTTCAAGAATATCCATGATGACACAGGCAGAATAAATTTGTGATTCAGCAGGTTTCCAAACGGCAACATTTCCGCATAAAGCAGGTGCGGCAGGCAAATTTCCAGCAATTGCCGTAAAATTGAAGGGCGTTAAAGCAAAAATAAAGCCTTCCAAGGCGCGGTATTCCGTCCGATTCCAAACACCTACTGAGCTATTGGGCTGTTGATTATATATTTCAGTTAAAAATTGAACATTGAAACGCCAAAAATCAGCCAATTCAGCAATGCAGTCAATCTCTGCCTGATAGGCATTTTTGGATTGCGCTAACATCGTTGCTGCCATCATGCGTGCGCGATAAGGTCCCGCCAAAAGGTCGGCTGCCTTGAGGAAAATGGCAGCGCGGTCTTGCCAAGCCATGTCTTCCCAAGCTTTTTTAGCTGACATTGCCGCTGCAATGGCTTGTTCGACATGTTCTTTCGAGCCACGATTGTAATGTCCGAGTGTATGTTTCAACTCATGGGGTGGGTGAATGGCTACTTTTTCAGACGTTTTCACGTGATTGCCACCGATGTACATCGGAATATCCATTTGCACGGATTTAGCGTCTGCAAGTGCCTTTTTCAAAGCTAATTTTTCAGGAGAGCCTTTTCCGTAACCTAATAGCGGTTCGTTGATTGTTTTAGGCGTGTGGTAGAATGCGTTAGACATAGAAAGGATTGGTTGATTTATAGTTGGTAAAAAAATTGTTATTTAAACATTTTGCCTTTAAAATACGCCGCTAAGGTAGCAATTTGCTCATAAATAAGTGATGCGAGTCAAGTTTTGAGTTTCGTACAAAACTCAAAACGTGAAAAATACTGAGGGGGGGTTATATTTTCACAAATGAGCGATTGAGCTTTCCGCCGTCTTTATCTGTAAAAATAATATTATAAACGCCTGATAGCCAATTATTTACATCTATTACTTCAGTTGTTCCCAGTATTTTTTTTTGGCTATGCCAAATAACTTGACCTAATGTATTTGTAATATTTATAGAAAAACCATCCGTTACAGGTTCGTCGAGGACAATATTTAGCTCTGATACTGAGGGGGTCGGAAAAATAGAGATTTGCCTTTGGGTCAAAATTTCACTTGTGCCAACACGCGTAAGCACTGTATCACATTTATAACTGACGAATTTAACTTCAAACTGATTAGGTTCGTTGAAACACCTTAAGCTGCCATACTGAACAGGATTACAAGCTAGGGCTTGAGGAAAAAAAACAGCATTGGCACCTATTTTCTCTATGATTTGTTGACTGGCATAAATCCAACGACTCGCCCCCACTCGTGACGTTTTTTGAACAATAAGTGGCTCGCCGTTGGGTGTCCAGACTGTAATAGAGTCTATACGAATTTGAAAAGAGTCAACTGTATTTTGTTGCGGCACGTAAATGGTGACAATATCGCCAACCTTTGCCGACCAATCATAGAGCAACCAAAAGCGGTTACGGTAAAAATCGTAGCGATAGGCTTTTTTGTTTTCGATATAGACAAATTCGCCTCTATCTCCAATTTTAGAGCAGCCAAAACCACCCGTGATTTTTTTACACACCTTACCATTGATTGTAGAATCACCCACAATTTGCATTTTGATATAATTGCCATTCTCGCCAAACAAGGCACTTTGATGGTAGTACCAAGTTGTCCCCACAACAAGGTTTTGAGTAAAAAGAAGTGTTGAAAAAAGGCATAAAGAAAACGTTATTGATAAAATTTTCATAGTTGGATGTTTTTTGATAGATTTCAGACAACAAGTAACATTTGACTGTTAAAGATTATTTTTTGTCTGAAAAATTTTGATTTGAGATGGTAAAAATGGAGAAGCATCGCCCTCTCCTTTGATAATTTCACGAACAATGGTTGAAGAAATATGTGAAAACTGGGGTTGAGAAATCAAAAACATGGTTTCTACACCATTACCCACAATGAAATTGAGTTGAGAAATGGTCTTTTCATAGTCGAAATCAGAAGCATTGCGTAGCCCCCGCAGTATCCATTTAGCTTTTACTTTTTTACAGAAATCTGCTGTCAGTTTTTCAAATTCGTCAATTTCTACTTTTGGCTCATTTTCAAAAACCTCTCGAATCCACTCTTTGCGTTGTTCTAATGAAAAAAGACTTGTTTTTTGAGAATTGGTACCAATGGCTATAATAATTTTATCAAAAAGAGGCAAGGCACGCCTAACAAGATCAGCATGACCAGAGGTAATGGGATCAAAAGACCCAGGAAATACGCAAATTTTCATCTCGTAATTTTTGCGCAAAAATAAGCAAGATTCTTAGTAGGATGGCTTATTGGTGAACGATTATTCAATATTTATGAAATAACTACCAATAATTTGCTGGAATACTGAGGGGTGTCATGTAGATTTTTTTTTACATCTTCTAATAGAATTTAGATTCAAAAAGCAAAACATTAAAAAAACTGGAACGAATCTAAGAACTTATCGCCATTGGGGTTCATAGCTTTTTCACGTAGCACCATGGTCTGAATCATATAGAAACGGTCGCCTACGAGATAGCATTTACTTTTTATCAAAGCCCTATCGTTGTTGTATTGAACCCGCCAAATTTTCCCTTTACGACCGAGTTGCTCGATATCGCCTGAATATGTCACGTTCCCACCTACACTTTTGGCTGAAGATTCAATGGTAGTCGTCATAAATTCGTTGATTAACTCAGTGGAATCTTGATGAAATGTGCCTTTTGGGTAATCACAATAATTGACGAGATAAAACATATTATCTGGATTTTTTTCATTTGGGCGCGTCAAGAACGTATGATATGGTAGTTCCCCGACGGCTGTTTTGATTTTTGAGACCTTTTCTGTCATCTCACCGTCGGGCACGAGCACACGGAATTTCCCATCAAAACTCTTGTATTCACGCCATGTTGATGAAGGAAGATGAAGGAAGAAGGAGGAATGAGTGGTAATGAGGCTCAAGGCTATTGAACTTAAAAAAAGGAAATTAAATTTCATGTTTGAATTTTTAATGTTTCGCAAAAACGTTCTTATCTTATCTGAATTGCATTCCTCAAGAACGTTTAGGAAGAAAAACTGTTATTATGACTATAAAAAAGAATTGAGTTAGTTTTTTAATGAAACTAAGCGTAGTTTTGTCAATCGGATAATTGGGAATAATATGATTTAGCTTTTCAGATAATATCATTACGCCATATCCACATTTCCCAATAATAATTAATGAATAACGAAAAGTAATGTCATACACTTACGAATACCCACGCCCCCGATTGACTGTTGACTGTGTTATTTTTGGTCTTGATGAATCGAGTCGGCTTAAAGTCTTACTTATTCAACGGGGGCATGATCCTTATAAAGGCACTTGGGCATTGCCAGGTGGATTTGTGGATATGGAAGAACCGTTGGTTGAGGCAGCTTTGAGGGAATTGAAAGAAGAAACGGGTGTTTCTGATGTGTTTATTGAGCAGCTTTATACTGTTGGCACGCCACACCGCGACCCACGTGGTCGAGTTGTCACGGTTGTTTATTTTGCTTTAATTAATTTAGTACAGCATAAAATTGGTGCAGATTCTGATGCCCAAGATGTGCGTTGGTTTCCGATTAGTACCTTACCATCTTTGGCGTTTGACCATGCTGACATCATGGAAGTAGCTATTGAACGATTACGTGGGAAGGTGCGGTATAAACCTATTGGCTTTGAGTTATTGCCACAATATTTTACGTTAACACAGTTGCAGAAGCTTTATGAACGAATTTTAGGTAAGGAACTGAACAAACGGAATTTCAGGACGAAGATTTTGAAAATGAATATCTTAAAAGAGGGATCTATACTGAGGGGGGTCGCTCATCGCCCGGCGCAGTTGTATCGTTTTGATGAAGAAAAATATCAGAATTATTTGAAGCTGGGATTTAATTTTGAGTTGTAGGTTTTAAAGATTGATTAGGATTTAGGTAAATTTACACGACAAAAATCTCATTCAACTGAGTTTAAGTATTTAGTATATAGTTTTTAGAAAAGTAATAATTCATTGATAATCATAGATTTAACCCATTCTAAATACTCGATTACTAAATACCACACACTTAATAGAAAGCCATCCTTTTACTGAGGGGTGGCTTTTTTGCATATAAAAAAAGCCCCTCGGACTAAAAGTCGCGAGAGGCCATCCCAAAAACCGATTTAAAGCATATTTCTTTAAAATGGTGGTTGGTGTTTAGTTTTGAGTTGAAAGTTGGCGTTGAAAGTTTCTTTCAACGCCACACTTTCAACTCTCAACTAGTATGATTATTCAATGATAACCATTTTCTTAGACGCGCTGTGGTCAGCAGTTTCTAAGCGATAGTAGAATACACCACTTGCGTTCAAGTCAGACTTGTTCACAGTTACTGTATTGTAACCTGCTTTGTAAGTTCCGTTAAGAACTTTAACTACTTTACCGTCAACTGCAGTGATAGTCAAACGTGCTTGACCGTCTTTAGGTAAGTTGAAACCGATTGTTGTCTCGTTAGCAACTGGGTTAGGTT
>JAYTUQ010000216.1:0-6413 GCA_043744455.1 Saprospiraceae bacterium
CTACTTTTAGATGAAGGAGATTTATCATTTGTTCATATAGCTCTTTTTCCATTTTACAAAATTACCGCTAAAATTGTCAAAGAGCCAAAAAATTTAACACCTGATAACCATTTTTCATCAATAGATGGATTGGTTTCCTCCAAGTAGATTGTACCTGTATAATGTTTTTTTAACTCTCCTTCTATTAAAGGTATCTCGTCTATATCGTCCCATAATTCGGAAAGTTGTTTTTCTCCCCAAGCATAACCTCTTTGATAATCAGGTATTCTAAAAATTCTTTGACTAAATAATTCTGAAAGATTGTTAGCTGACATATGCTATATTTGTTAAGATTGATTGTTTATTGAAATTAAATTTTTGGAAAATACGAAGCACTCTTATTCAGGGAGTATGCTATAAATGAAAAATTAATATATAAATTTATATTTTTATATTTACCTAACTATTTTATTTTACTTCCTTATATTTAATCGAAGAACGGTTCTTTTTTAGTTTCACGGAACTTATGGACGCACGCAACCACTTTCATACACATCGCACCCATTCACAAAAATAGACATTCTAACAATAGAAAAAAAACAAATCCGTAACAATCTCAAAAAGAATTGATTAGCACTTCGTATAAAATGTATTTTAATACTAAAACCTTGTTTTTACTGAGGGGTATCTTAGTTGCGTGATATATCCTTCGTAGTTCCTGTTAGTGAATACTTTTTTCCAAACACCATAAATTTGCCTTACCTTTTGATGTTTTAGCCGTTAAGGAATTCACAACGTTTATATAAGCTTGTTTTGTTCGACGTTTGTCAACATCTATCCTTTATTTGTCAACGATTATATGTCCATTTACCAACGTCAATATGCGGCTTACCAACAAACGTTTATTATTTATCAACGTTTTTTGATTACTTATCAACGTCAGTGTTTCGCTTATCAACATTTTTTGAGGTTAATAAGTCGTGCGAAGACACACGCCTTATTCCTTTTAGGTTGCTTCGCAAATCTTTTTTATTTAAAATATTTTATACTATTTGAAACACAATATGAACAAAGCGTGGGTTTTGATAGGCTGAAAGGGTATTTTCAACAACCGCCATGATGAGACATTTCGTAAAGGATATTCAATTACTGAGGGGCAATTCTCATCTGTTTCATAATATATATGTCAACAATCAAATCTTTTCTATTTTTGGGCTCTATTGCTACAACTTCTCATTGTGTCACCCGTCATTTGGTAAAAATTTAATTGATGAAAAAACAGTCTTTTCTTTTCTTGACCCTTTTTTTGAATGTATATTCTCTTATAGCACAGCATACAAACGTCTTAATCGACAACAACGGTAGTGCCGACGAACCGAGCATCGCCCTCGACCCGAGGAATCCCAAACGCATTGTGGCAGGTTCCAATATTGACAATGTTTATTATTCAAGTGATGCAGGGCGTTCTTGGCGAAAAAAAAAGCAAATTTCGACTTTTGGGGTCTATGGCGACCCTGTTATCATCTGTGATACTGAGGGGTCATTTTATCATTTCCATTTGTCCAATCCTTCCTTTGGGTCGTGGATTGACCGCATCGTTTGCCAAAAATCAACGGACGGTGGTCAGACGTGGAATGATGGTTCTTTTACAGGCTTGAATGGCGATAAAAATCAAGATAAGCATTGGATATCAGTAGATTATAAAACCAATGCGATGTACTGTACCTGGACGCAATTTGACAAATATGAAAGTCAAGCACCACAAGACAGCAGTCATATTCTGTTTTCAAAATCAATAGATGGCGGCAAATCGTGGACAAAAGCAAAACGCATCAATGCACAAGGTGGTGATTGTCTTGACGATGATAAAACTGTGGAAGGGGCTGTGCCTTCCGTAGGACCGAATGGCGAAGTATATGTGGCTTGGGCAAGTCCATTGGGTTTGGTGTTCAATCGTTCGCTCGATGGTGGGACCACATGGTTGCCCAGTGAAACGAAGATTGCAGATATGGTTGGTGGTTGGAGTTATGATATTTCAGGTATTTTCAGATGCAATGGTTTGCCTTTTACGGCTTGTGATACGACGCTAAGTCCTTATCGCGGAACGATTTACGCTAACTGGACAGACCAACGCAAGGGCGCAACAAATACCGATGTTTGGCTCGCCAAATCTACTGACGGGGGCAATACGTGGACGCAACCCAAACGCGTGAATGACGATGACTCAAATCATCAGCAATTCCTCACTTCCATGACGATTGATCCATCCAATGGTTGGTTGTGGTTTGTTTTTTATGACCGACGCAACCACAACGATGACTCTACCGATGTTTATATGGCAGTGAGTCGTAATGGTGGCGAAACTTTCAAGAATTTCAAGGTGAGCGAACAGCCGTTTATGCCTGTAAAATTTGCGTTTTTTGGCGATTATACCCACATCAGTGCTGCCCAAAATGTGGTGCGTCCGATTTGGACAACGATGAATGGCACGGGTCAAAAGTCTATTTACACCGCTTTGGTGAATATTGAAGCTTTGCAATTGGGTATGGTGGTAAAAGGCATTTTTACTGAGGGGTCGTCTTTGTCAAAAGATATTTTACAAACCAGTTATTTTCTCAATCCCGTTGATAATCAACTGTTTGTGCATTTTAAAAAACGTTGTTCTGGAAAATTGACTTTGCGTTTGTTCGACGCGAATGATAAAGCAATAGCGACCATTTTTGAAAAAAAACGGTTTAAAAAAGGAGCGCATGAAACGGTTGTTGACCTTCAAACTTTAAAATTATCGACTGGTTCATACACTTATAAAATTGAAAACAAACGCGGAAAGGCTTTGGCTCTGAATACTTTTGTTAAGAAATAATAAGTAGGTGACAGTCAATAGTCGTCAGGCGACAGACGCGGAAATCATTCATTGTCAATGGCTTTTCAGAAAACAAAACCACGATTATTTAGATACACCTACTTACGTGCGCATTATGTTTAAGGAGCTTTTAAACATACGTTTCGCTTGAAATTTTGGCTCTAACTTATAAACCCGAAGGGTTTCAACTTGAATAGCCCCGAATTTACAATTCGGGGAAAATAATGAACGTCTTTTCATAACCCCGAAGGGGTTTAACTAAAAAATAGATAGATTATTTGTTCAACCCCTTCGGGGTTAGAGGCTAATCTTTAAATTTCGACCCCGAATTGTAAATTCGGGGCTATTCATGTTCAAATCTTTCGGATTTTTAAGCGTAAAAATTTAAGCGAAACGTGTGTTTAAAAGTTTCCTAAACATGTGCATCCCCTCAAAACAAAGCAGGCACTTCTATTTTCATAACTTCTTGACTTATGGGATGTGTGAATTCCAAATATTCAGCGTGTAGATAAAGCCTATCCGCCTTTTTTCCATACAAATCATCGCCCACAATAGCCCTATTCAACCCATTGGGGTGAGACGCATGAACCCGCAACTGATGCGTGCGACCCGTAATGGGGAAAAAATGAATTTTAGTGCGGTTATCCGCGCGATGAACGACTTTCCATGCTGTTTGGGCGGATTTTCCATGCTCATAACACACCAATTGTCGGGGTCTATCCTCCAAATCAACACGCAAAGGCAAATCAATAAGCCCTTCGTCGCGTTCAACAATGCCCTCTAAAAGTGCCGTATAACGTTTCTTTATCTGTCTTAAAATAAATTGACTTTGCAGATGCTGATGCACTTCTTTCGTTTTTGCAACCAACAACAAGCCCGAAGTTGCGGAATCCAACCGATGCACGAGCAAAGGACCCGTGGCGTCAGGATATTTTAGGCGCATACGGCTCAAAACAGAGTCTTGAATATACCGACCTGGCACAGAAAAAAACTCTGCGGGTTTGTTGACGACCAATAGAAAATCATCTTCATAGACCGTTTCTAATGTTTTTCCTTTTGCTGGATTGATGTGCATCTGATTTTCATCCATGTTAATGCCCTCCAACATGTGCGCTAAAATAGGTTCGCATTTACCTTTACAGGCGGGATAAAAATGCCCATGTTTTCTGATTTCTGAATTGGGCGATTGTCCCCACCAAAATTCTGCTAACGCAATGATTTTCAATTTGTTAAGAAAGGCATATTGCAATAATTTAGGCGCAGCACATTCACCTGCACCCGAAGGCGGAACGGTCTCTTCTGTTGTTGAAAAAATAGCGTAGAGACTCTTTTCTTCACCTTTTACATTCAGAAAAGTATAATGTTCAAACAGTTGTCGCTGCAAGGCGTTTGATTTATTTCTACGGGCTTCTTTTAACGTATTGATTTCCAATTCATACACATCGAGTTGTTGTTGAATTTCGGCAATTTGGCGATTCCATGACCGTCCCAAATCTTTCAATTGATAAAAATAATGGGCACTTTCTTTATTCAAAGCGGTTTCTAAGACTTCAAAATCCATTACCGATAGCGTTTCTTTACCTTGTTTTCGACGCAAATCACGTGCGGCTTTGGCTATTTTTATAGCTTCTTTGAGTTGTACTGTTTCTGCTTCAGCTTGTTCATTCGCTGTTTTGAGGTGCGTTTTAAGTGCTACATAATTAGGGGCACTTTCTAAGATTTCTATTTGACGATTGATAATGTTGTTTTCTTCTTCACCGATTCTGTAAAAACCATCTTCTTCTAAAATATCAAAAACAGGCGGTACAAATCGGCGATGATGATTGCCACCTGCTAATTTACCTGAAAAAGCAGCGATGTAGCCCATCTCATTGTCTTGATTTTGAACGACTAACACACCAAACATTTTCCCAATACCTGATTTACCTGCTTCAAAACCGAAATTATGCTGCCATTCGCTTTGATTTTCGATATACGATTGTAATTCTTTTACGGCTAAAAGACTCAACGGATGCGGCTCATAATAAAAAGGAAAGGTGAATCGCGCGGGTAAAGTATAGCCTTCAATGGATTCTATAAATGGGATAAAACAATCTAATGGATGGGTCTGTATGGTGGAAACCGCCAAATTTTCTAATTCAAGCATAAGTGAAATATCTTTTTGTCAAAATATGACCTTAAAGGTATGTCTATTTTTGCTTGTGAAAATACTTTCAGAAGCAAAATTCAAAAGTACCCCCTCAGTATAAAACCATTATTTGATTCAAAAAAGCTAATTTTGCGCCGTTTTAAAAATATCCGACACTTTCGAGCTAAATTTATTCACCATTCATCATTAAAACATGCGAATCTATTTTGACAATGCGGCAACTACGCCGATAGACCCCTTAGTCATTGCCGCCATGACCAATGCCTTGGCTACCCTTTACGGCAACCCTTCAAGCATACATGCTGATGGACGTAATGCACGTGCTGCTATTGAGGAAGCCCGTAAAAAAGTAGCAAAGCTCATTGGTGCCAGCATCGGCGAAGTGTTTTTTACGTCGGGCGGTACAGAAGCGAATAATATGGTTTTGAAAAATGCGGTGCGTGATTTGGGTGTTCAGCGCATTGTGTCATCTCCGTTGGAACATCATGCTGTTTTGCATACATTGAGTAGTTTGAAAAAAACGACTGATGTCGTTGTTCAAATGGTCGAAATTGATAAAAAAGGACATGTTGTCCTTGAAAATTTGGATAAAATACTGTCCCGCAAAAGCGGGATGAAGCCAGAGGCATCAAGCGGGTCTTCTACCAAAACTTTAGTCACTTTGATGCACGCCAATAACGAAATTGGAACGATGATAGACCTCGATGCGGTGTCAAAGATTTGCGCTGAACACAACGCCCTTTTTCACAGCGATACAGTGCAAACGATGGGTTTTTATCCGATTAATGTGTCCAGAACAAAAATTCATTTTTTGAACGGTTCGGCTCATAAATTTCATGGACCAAAAGGGGTTGGATTTGTGTATATCAACGGTGAATCTATGCTCAAACCATTTATTGATGGTGGTTCGCAAGAGCGCAATATGCGGGGCGGGACCGAAAATACGGCAGGTATTATCGGTTTAGCGACGGCTTTAGAACTGGCTTATCAAGACCTTGACCTAAAAAAGAATAGAATAGCAGCGTTGCGTAATCTATTGAAAAACAAACTGTTATCGCAGTTTGAAGACATACAATTCATTGGTGATACTGAGGGGGGGAATTTTAAAATTCTCAATGTGTCTTTTCCACCTTCGCCAAAATCAGAGTTGATGTTGTTCAATTTAGATATTGCAGGTATATCGGCATCGGGTGGTTCGGCGTGTAGTTCGGGCGCAGAGGGCGGTTCGCATGTTTTAGATGCTTTGGAGATTGACCCTTCGCGCAAGTGCATTCGTTTTTCGTTTTCGCACTTGAATACAGAGGAAGATGTGTTGTTTTTAATAGAAAAATTAAAAACAATGACACCTGTTAAGTAGTCATTGGTCATTAATAGTCATTAGTCATTAGTCGTTAGTCATTACAATACAAGCGAAGTCCCTTT
>JAYTUQ010000217.1:0-1674 GCA_043744455.1 Saprospiraceae bacterium
ATGTTAAGGTTCTGTCCATTTTATAATCCTTTTGATGAACCTCAAAATTAACACGACTTTTTGACGCTTTTTTTTATCACGACTTAGTGGCGGTTATCACTTTCGATTTGTCCAAAAACGATAAACTTTTTCTAAGTGCTTTCACAAGTGAAGACCTTTGGCAAAATTGGCGGCGAACAAGTTTGAGTGATGGAAGGATTAATCTCAGTTGGGGCAATCAAGCTTTTAATATTCGATACAGTAAGATTCTATCTAACAATATTTTTGCTTATACTTCACTCAATTACAGTCATTTTCATTACAAAACAGACCTTCTTAGTATCGTTCCTTTGCCACTTAGCGGTTTTACTTTCAGCAATAAATCAGATATAAAAAACACGACTTTTAAAGCGGGTATAGATTGGCAATTACCCAAACAGTTATTCAAAATAGGCTTAGATTTCGACACTTACAACTTCAATCCAAATACTATTGCCAGTCAATTTGTCGGAACAGATACGTTATTGATAAAAAGTAATCCAACATATAATCCTGTATCTTATGCAACATATATAAATGATGCTATAACAATTAGTAGTCATATTCAATTAAATACAGGTATCCGCATTGTGAATTACACAATTCATAAAAAATCTTATAATTCCTTTGAGCCGCGTCTTTCGTTAGAATACAATTTTGGTGACAACAATTCATGTAATATAGCATACAATCGCATGAGGCAATTCGTTCATTTACTTTCTTCATATAGTGCCTCTTTATCAAACGATATTTGGGCACCGGCAACCGACAAAATACCACCTCAGTCTGTACAACAAGTGTCTTTGGGGTACAACAAACAATGGATAGAGCGTAATGTAAGCCTTCAATTGGGGCTTTTTCATAAGTCTTTTTCTGACCAAATAGACTATCGTGAGGGTTCAAATTTCTTTTTTACAGACGGCACAACATGGGAAGATGCCATCGAAAAAAAAGGAATCGGTCGAGCGTTTGGCGCAGAACTCATGCTTAAAAAAGATGGAAAAGATTGGAATGGTTGGATTGCTTACACCTTATCAAAAAATGAAAGACAGTTCACTGGTATTAACCACGGCAAATGGTATCCGCAACGATACGACCGCAGACACAATTTAAACATCGTTTATGAAACAAAAATGAACGAAAAATGGACATTTAACAGCAATTTTGTTTTCATGACGGGTCATGCTGTGACCTTGCCTGATGTTGTTTTTAAAGATATTAACGGCATTCCCACCGCTTTTTATAGCAACCGCAACAACGAGCGTATGCCGCTTTATAATCGGCTCGATGTGTCTTTTACGAAATCTTACAAAACAAGAAAAGGTCGGGAGGCAAAATGGGGTTTCTCTCTTTTCAATACTTATGGTTATCCAAATGCCTTTGCGCTCGACTATTTTGTTGGAGCAACATTCGATAGCAACGTAAATATCAATGGCTTCAAAGGTTTTTTTCAATCTAAATCTATTTTTAGGTTTATTCCTGGGGTAAATTGGTCAATTAAACTGTAATCACCCCCTCAGTAAAAAACCTCTTTTCTATCGTTTTTCGTTACATTTATGCATATTTTGAAATAAAAATTAAAAAAGTATCTACTTGCTTGATGATATAAGTAGATACTTTTTTAATTAAATAATTATTATAACTCTGAATAGCAAT
>JAYTUQ010000218.1:0-6410 GCA_043744455.1 Saprospiraceae bacterium
GATTCACCTTTAATATGACTAATTTTGAACACTTTAGAGCAAGATGTTTTGCGTTCAAAAATTAGTTGCCGCTAAAATTGTCACAGAGCCAAAAAAAATACAGTCCAAACATTCACAAACAACATGGCGGCATTACGAAAAGTCAATCGTTTCTTTTCCCTCATTAAAGAATCCTTGAACGGCGAACAACGAGACTACACACAAGGCAGTATCCGAAAAGCCGTTTTCCTATTGGCTGTACCCATGATATTGGAATTGAGTTTAGAAAGCGTTTTTGCCGTTGTAGATATGTTTTTTGTAGGCAAATTAGGTCAAAATGCCATTGCAACCGTGGGCTTGACTGAATCCGTTGCGACGATTATTTATTCACTTGCCATTGGTTTGAGTACGGCTGCAACGGCTATTGTGGCGCGGCGCATAGGCGAAAAAAATCCCGAAGCCGCGGCGCATGCAGGCGCACAGTCCATTATTATTGTATTCATTGCGACAGTCATAGCGAGCATTGCGGGTGTCATTTTTGCACCTGATATTTTATCTTTTATGGGTGCAAGTCCAGAAGTCGTTGCCGAAGGTGCTGGATTTACACGCATCATTTTGGGATGTAGCGGTGCGATTATGTTTCTTTTTCTCATCAATGGCATTTTCAGAGGTGCGGGAGATGCCGCTATGGCAATGCGCAGTCTTTGGATTGCAAGCATCATTAACATCATTCTTTGTCCTATTTTCATTCACCTTTGGGGTTTAAAAGGGGCAGCTATTGCAACAGTCATAGGTCGGGCTTCTGGCGTGTTGTATCAATGTTATCATCTGTTCAAAGGCAGCGGTATGTTGACTTTTGAAGCACGGCATTTTAAAATAGATATGCCGCTTATCAAATCCATCATACATATTGCTTGGCCCGCCACCTTTCAATTTATCATTGCGAGTGGCAGTTGGATAATATTAGCCAAATTAGTCGCTGAAACGGGCGGTACAACTGCTTCGGCAGGGTACCAAATAGCGATACGTAACGTTGTATTTTTTATTCTTCCTGCTTGGGGATTGAGCAATGCGGCAGCGACATTGGTCGGACAAAATCTGGGTGCGAAGGAAGTGTATCGCGCCGAACAAAGCGTTTTGATAGCGACAAAATATAATGCTATTTTTATGGGCTTTGTTATGGCTTTATTCCTCTTTTTTTCAAACCCCATTATTCGGATTTTTACACAAGATGAAGCCGTTGTGTCTTATGGTGCCTTGGCATTGCAAATCATGGGTGCGGGCTATATTTTTTATGGCATTGGCATGGTGATGTCGCAATCACTGAATGGCGCAGGTGATACCCGCACACCAACAATAATCAATTTTGTCTGTTTTTGGCTTTTTCAAATCCCCTTAGCTTACTTTTTGGCGAAAGGATTGGATTGGAAAGCAACAGGCGCATTCATCGCCATACCTGTTGCAGAATCTTTGATTGCGCTGCTGGCATGGTATTTTTTCAAAAAAGGAAAGTGGAAAGAAGTGCAAGTATAGCCTAAATACTGAGGGGGGGAGGGGGTGAAAATGACATTTCGTTTTATAAATTATACCCTACAAAGCATCGTTACAAAACTGCAGAATAGAGGAAAAAAACTTTAAACCATTGAAAATGAATGAACTAATAAAGTTTGAAATCTGTTACAACTATGTGGTAGCTAAGTAATAAATGCGTCAAAATGGTGCGTTTTTTTCTTTATTTCAGACAATAACCGATAAAAAAGCGTTAAAACGTTATGCCTATCTTTTTTGTTAAAACGGTTATCTCTAACTGCTAAAAAAGATTCAAGAGAACAGAAGTCCTTTTTAGTATTTCATTTAAATCAGTTTTTAAACAATTAAAAATATTCAATTATGAAATCAAGTAAATTAATTTTAGGTGCAATGGTCGGTCTTGCCGCTGGTACTGTATTAGGCATCTTATTTGCGCCGCAAAAAGGGTCAAAAACACGTAGGAAAATCGCTGAAAAAGGCAATGATTATGTTGAAGAGTTAACCGTAAAGTTCAACGACATGGTCAACACCTTGACGCAAAAAATGGACACTTTGCAAGAAGAAGCCGCTGCCCTTGTCGAAAGGGGCAAATCGGCTGTGACTTCAAAAATGAATGATGTCAATTAAGGCTTTTAATTAGCTGATAACAGCAAAAAAACAGACAGGTATTTGGTAATGAGTGAAAAAATAGAGTTATTGTTTCTTTTTTTAAGAACTACTTATAACTTGTTTCATTCATTACCATTTTTTTTGTTAAAAAACTTTGTGTACAAACATGATAGAGGAAAATATAAATATGGAAACAACACCAACTTTAATTGAATCAATATTTGAGCGCATCGAAACTTTGACTGAAACGACAATTACATTGTCAAAACTAAGGGCAATGGAGATGACATCTAAAGTGTTAACGTCTTTTATTTCTCGACTCATTGCTTTTATGGTTTTAGGCATGTTTCTTCTCTTTTTTAGCATCGGCTTTGCCTTTATATTGGGCGATTGGCTACAAAAACCACACTATGGGTTTTTTATTGTCGCAGGATTTTATCTTGTTGTCGGTATCATACTGTATCTTTTCCTACCCAAATGGTTACAAAAACCCATTATTGAACACCTCATTCCACAAGACCTTTAATCTGCACTGCTATGAAAAAAATAGATTCGGTCATCCGCCTCCGAGAAGCCATCACGCAATTAGAGCATCAACAAGCAGCGGAAAAACGCCTTTTGAGAGCCCAATTCCAAGCCGCCTATGATGAGATACAGCCCATAAATCTGATTAAAAACACATTCAAAGCCATTTCCGAAAAACAGGATGTCAAACAAGACATCATCAATACAGCTATGGGTTTGGGCGTGAGTTATCTGTCTAAACGTTTGTTAAATGATACGTCTAAAAAGCCTTCGAAAAAGCTGATTGGTGCAGCTGTGCTATTGGGTATTGCGGTTTTTGTTATTAAAAACCCTCATACAGGAAAGTCAATTGGTGTAAGTATTTTGAACAATCTTCTACGTAAATCGAGGGGGCAGGTCTATGAAGAGGAAGATTGATATAAGTGTAACATTGATTTTAGTGGATATATAAGACGTACTTATTCATTCGCCAAATCCAAAACCTCTTGATAAAGTTTAGAATTCACAAAAAAACCTGCGTCATTAATCAATCTGTCCAAAATTGGTTTTAGATTTGAAATCAAACCATCTTGTTTGGCGCGAATTAAAACGCCTAAAATGCCAACTGGTCTTAGTGATAAATCAATCGCTTTTTGACGGCCACGTCTTTCGTCAATCAGAATGCGGTCAGCTTTAATTTCAACAGCTAAAGCAATCGCCTCCGCTTCTCCTGCATCAAGTTCAGTTCTAAGTTGTTGCCATAAGGTCATATTATGGCAGTTTTGCACCTCTATCCAATCGGCAAATTTAATATCATCCGCACCTGGTTCACCTACGCCTGCTATTACGATTTCGTCAAAAACAGATTGAGGAAGAATGATTTGACCATAGATTTTTGGTAGAAGCCATAAATAATCAATTGCAGCAAGATTGATAATGGGAGAAGTATCGCTGACTATAAGCATAGCTTTTACATATTTTGAAGGTCAATTTTCAAATCCTCACTCGAATAATTGAGGTGAATGTTTTTAGCTTTTAACGTTTTTTGAAATGCCAAACGTGTTTGTCCGCAAAGTTGAGCAGCTTGCGCCAATGTCAGCATTTCGCGCTCATACAACCACGCTGCGAAGTCAGTCTTAATAGCTTCAGGCGTTGCATACTGAGGGGTCAGTTTTAAAGCCGAATCTGGAAATTCAATAGTCATTTTATTTTATTTTTACAAATTTACAATTAAGGAAGGGAAATGTAAAATTAAAAACGCCTTAATACAGTTCGCTTTCTCACATAAATATTTATCTTTGATTCATTAGTTGATTTATTATCAACGTTTTATCATTTTTATTTATCATCATAAAAAGGCAAGACACATGAATCAAAGTATCATCAATCTCTACGACGAATACACGCACAAACCCCTCAGTAGAAAGACCTTTATTAAACGCTTGATATTACTGACAGGTAGTTCGGGTGCTGCCATGTCGCTTTTGCCGTTGTTGGAATCGGACTATATGAATACTGTTTTGGCAAAATCCGATGATTTATTTACGGAATATATCACTTATGCAGGTGTTCAAGGCGAAATGAAAGCCTATGTCGCTCGTCCAAAAGAAGATAAGCCCTACCCTACAGTTATCGTTATGCACGAAAATAGAGGCTTGAATGCCCATATCGAAGACGTAACCCGCCGCGCTGCCGAAGCTGGTTTTTTAGCAATTGCACCCAATGCGTTAGCCCCTTTGGGCGGTACACCCGAGAGTGAAGACGACGCCCGCAAACTGTTTACACAACTCAAAGCCGAAGACAATTTGGCTAATTTCATCAAATTATTTGACTATTTGCCTTCGCGCAAAGACTCGAATGGCAAATATGGTTGCGTCGGTTTTTGTTGGGGCGGCGGCATGGCGAATAGTTTAGCGGTCAATGTCCCTTCGCTCAAAGCGGCGGTAGCGTTTTATGGGCGTCAACCCGATGTGGCTGATGTGCCTAAAATAAAAGCCGCATTGCAACTGCACTACGCTTCGCTCGATGAACGGGTAAATGCTGGGATTCCCGCTTTTGAAGAAGCCTTGAAAAAGAATGATAAAACCTATCAGTTGTTTATGTACGAAGGTGTCAACCATGCTTTCCACAACAATACATCGGCTGCACGGTACAATGAAGCGGCTGCAAAATTGGCTTGGGAACGGACGATTGCGTTTTTTACTAAGTATTTGGTTTGATAGAGATTGACGAAATTTTAGCAGGTAAACCATTCTTCGCGTAAATACGCGGTTCTAATACATGAAAAACAAACACCTTTCTATTATTACGATGCTCATGCTGTTTGTCTTAGACAGTTACGCACAAATAACCCAAGTCGTACCGATTGACATTGATTTTTCAAAGAAAGGTCAGGCTTACCGCCCTATTTGGGCATGGTTTGGCTACGATGAACCCAACTACACGTATATGAAAGACGGCAAAAAACTACTGACCGACATAGCTGCCTTTGCCAAACAACCCGTTTATGTACGGGCGCACAATTTATTGACGACGGGCGATGGTACACCCGCGTTAAAATGGGGTTCAACGAATATTTATACCGAAAATACTGAGGGGGTGCCTATTTACTCGTGGCGTATTGTGGACAGTATTTTTGATACTTACGTCAATCGTAAAATGAAACCGTTGGTACAGTTAGGTTTTATGCCAAAAGCATTGTCAACGCATCCTGAACCGTATCAACACGAATGGAAACCAGGCGTTCCGTATCAAAAAATCATCACAGGCTGGGCTTATCCGCCAAAAGATTATAAAAAATGGGGTGATTTAGCTTATGAATGGACAAAACATTGTGTCGAGCGTTATAGCAAAGCGGAAGTTGAATCATGGTATTGGGAAGTGTGGAATGAAGCCGACGGTGCTTATTGGAAAGGGACATGGCAAGAGTTCCACAAATTGTATGATTATGCAGCCGATGGTGTCAAACGGGCTTTACCAACAGCTAAAATTGGTGGCTCTAATGTGACAGGTGGTGGTTTGGCGTTTCAAAAAGCCTTTCTTGACCATTGTTTGAAAGATACGAATTACGTCACAGGCAAAATTGGTTCACCACTCGACATTGTTTTGTTTCATGCCAAAGGTTCACCCAAAATCGTGAATGGTCGTGTGGTGATGAGTGTCAAAAATCAATTGGTCAATATTGACAACAACTTGAAACTCATTGCTTCGTATCCCGAACTGAAAGACAAACCGATTATTATTGGCGAATCTGACCCCGAAGGTTGCGCCGCTTGCGGCATGAGTACAAATCCCGAAAATGCTTATCGCAATGGCACAATGTATTCGAGTTATACGGCGGCTTCTTTTGCACGGAAGTTTGAATTGATGGACAAATACAACAGCAACCTCATTGGTGCAGTGTCTTGGTCATTTGAATTTGAAAACCAGCCGTGGTTTGCTGGATTCAGAGATTTATCAACCAACGGCGTACATAAACCTGTTTTGAATGTCTTTAAAATGTTTGCTATGATGGGCGGTACTATCATTCCTGCTCAAAATACTGCCCAATATCCTTTACAAACGGTCTTAGATTCGAGTATTCGCAACAATCCAGATATTGGCAGCTTTGTGACTAAATCTGCCCATTCGGCAGCCATCATGCTTTGGCATTACCATGACAAAGATTCATTGATGAAATCCGTGAACGTTACCCTACTCTTAAAGAATTTGGGTGTTTCGTCAGCAACTTTAACGCATTATCGCATTGATACAAACCACAGTAATAGTTATACTTATTGGAAGAAAAT
>JAYTUQ010000219.1:0-24264 GCA_043744455.1 Saprospiraceae bacterium
TCACTTAAAGGCGTTTTAACCCATATTTATGGCAAATTAGCCGCTTCCGTCGTCTTTTTGATTATCCATGATTTTAATTTTAACTCTTAATTCGCATAATTTATAAGAATGTAGCTAAAACTATTTAAATATTTCATTTCTTATGATTTAGTACCCGCTTCAGCGCACTTCTTCCTAAACCACCCACCAACACCCAAACAAACGAACGGCGACACTGGTATTGGTGTTTCACTAACCCCCTCAGTATAATACGACTCAACAACCGCTTTGACACCACAATATATTGAACATTAGACAAATCGCTGATGCCAAAAGCAGATTTCAGAGTATCCTAACAGATTTCAAAGCGTCGTAACAGATTTTAGAGTACTCATGGGCGTGATTTGACTAATTTTTACATTCTGTGAGGATATAAATCCATGTTAATTAATCGAATCACGCTCATGAATGGTTTATTTATCCGTTAATTACAAAAATTAATAAAAAAATGGAAAGCTCAATACAACCCACCCAAAATATATCAAATCCGCCCCAACATCCAGAATTTGTCTGGGTTGATAAAATATCGTCTTTGCTCGACAACCAATTTAGGATTCCGTTTACCAAAATTCGATTTGGTGCTGATTTTCTAATCGGATTGATACCGACAGTGGGAGATTGGTTGAGTTTTAGTATTTCCTCCATTTTGGTTTTTTCTATGATGCGGCGTGGCATAGGCGTAGGTATGTTGTTGAAAATGATTGGAAATATTACACTTGATGCGACCGTTGGTTCTATCCCGATTGTTGGTGATATATTCGATTTACATTACAAAGCAAACAGACGTAATATTGATTTATTGAAACAATATTATGCTGACAATCCGAATCCGCCTAAGGCAAAACGCAGCTTTTTTATAATTTTCATCATGTTTTTTACGATTTTATTTGGATTCCTATATGTGGTATTTAAGACCATGTTATGGCTTTGGCATATAGTTGCCGTGAATTTCCATTTTTAATTGTGCTTCAGTAGATTAATAATTAGTCGTATTTAAGCTATCAAAAGTCGAAGAAAAAGGGACGTTTTAAGTCTATTGTTTTATTGTTAGGATTAAAAATAATGTCATTATGAAACAACGACCTTTATTTTTAAGTCTATTTCTACTTCATTTTCTTAGTATTTTACATGCCCAACAAGGTTTAAAGGGAGAATATTATACAGGCAAAGACTTTGATAAGTTGGTTATGACCCGTATTGATGCCGAAATCGATTTCAATTGGTATATGCAATCATCTCCTGCTGAAGGTATAAATCCCGAACGTTACTCGATTCGATGGACAGGATTGCTGCAAGCACCCGTTTCGGGTACTTATACCTTTTCTGCTAAAGTCGATGATGGCATTCGTTTATGGATTGGTAATGTCAAAGTTTTAGATGCTTGGGGGATGCATGATTCGGAAGATTTTTCAGGCATGGTTGCTTTAGATGCGGGTAAAAAATATGACGTGAAAGTTGAATATTTTAATGGTATACGGGAAGGTGAAATTCATCTTTTGTGGGAAACACCAGATGATAAAGCCATGCTGTGGGGACATAATTATAAAATAATCAATAGCCAATTTTTTTCACAACCGCCTGTTATTCAAGCCGTTGTGCCGCCGCCTAAAAAGCCTATTGTTTTAGAAAATTCAAAACCAGCACCTAAAACGGTCTCCCAAAAAACCGTTGTACAAGCCAAAAGCACCCCCTCAGTAAATTTGGATACAGCGACGAAATTTATACCCAAACATGTCCTTTTTGAAAAAAGCAAACCGACCATGTTGCCCGAATCCTTTGAAGAATTGGACAATTTAGCCGCCATGCTGAAACGTTTTCCCAATAAAAAAGTCATCGTAGAAGGACATACGGATAATGTAGGCGACTCTGCCCTCAATCTCAAACTCTCCGAAGAACGTGCCAGTGCTGTTGTAGATTATTTGGTCAAAAAAGGCATCAAAAGTGACCGTTTGACATGGAAAGGGTATGGCGATACGCGTCCCATTTTGACTGAAAATACGGTGGATAGTCATGCGCAAAATCGGCGGGTGGCGTTTATTATTAATTAGCATCGTACGCCTTACATACGACGGTAAAATATAATTATTATTTTTGAAAAAATTATGTTGGATTTAAAATAAAACCTTATGTTTGGCATTCAAAAATAATTTTCATTAACTCATTTAAACAATTTTAAAATGAAAAATCACGCATTCACTTATTTACTCGCTGTGTTTTTAGTATTAAGCAACATTGGATGTAAGAAGAGCCAAAGTTTAGAAGAAGTTTCTACCCCAAAAGTTGTATTACAAACAACCAAGTCCAATGTCGAAGACTTGCTACGCTCAAATGCAAGTAATAGAGAAGAAGAAATAATTAACCGAAAACATTTAGACCTTGCATTGGTACTTAAAGATTTAGCAACGGATAAAGAGTTTGTTCGCACTGTACTAAAAATAGCTAAAGAAAACAAAGGTACTGTCCAATTAGATAAACTTTTTGCTAACCTACCAAGGGTTAAACCACAATTTGATGCAGCATTAGCTAAAAAAGCATCATATATTACACAAAGAACGGGTGAAACGATTACTTATCAAGGTTATATTTATTCCTTAATCATTTTTGTACCTAATTATGAGGTAGCTTTAGATGATGGATATCCTATTGTGTCACCTGGTTTTGTTGAATATGACGACATTGATAATGACAATCCTGATATTGTTTTAGCTTGGCAAACGAGTCCAAATGGATATTCAACACAAGTATTGGTAGGTGAAAAGGAGGCTATGGCTATAACACAACCTGTTATGTTACCATCTCTTCAAACAATTGGAAATACATTTACGCCAGACCAAATAGCTCAATTCAAAAAAACTAATAAGGACAAGGCTGACGAATTCAAAAAGAATTTGGAGAAGCAGACTGAAATGTCAAACTTGGATGCTTTAAGTTTAAGAAGTGCAGCTCATGTTGATATAGACCAAGTAAGAATACATCCTAATTATGGCTATGAGACAAGTCAGAATAGTGAGTTTACAATTGATGCTTATAGAATAGATAGAAGTGTTGTTACAGGTCAAGGCTTTACAAATAATATTAAAATAGGCAAAGCAAGTGGTAGCTGGCATGTAAAATATATTCATTACAGTGAATTAGGTAATACACTATCTATAAGTTCAAGATTTGCAGATTTTATGCCTACTACGAATATTGGTTCGACCTTACTTAATGACAGAGCCTATATTTTTAACACTTATGAAAGAGATTGGTACTGCCAAGAAAAAGATTTAGGAAGAGGAACAATTTGGGGTGTATCAATAGAACCAAGTGGACGGCGAAAATATAAACATGAATGGTATTCCTTTGTGCCTGATAGCGATTTAGATGTTTTCCCAATTGCCGCTGCTGCGTATGTGTGGGGAAGTGCAACTATCACATTTGCCTATCCTGAAAATAATCCAAGTCAACCTGAAAAAGGAAAAATGCGTTTTTCATTTATCAATTAACTTAATAGCGTTGCATATCATTAGTGATATGCAACGCTATTTTAAATTTATATTCAAATGTTTAATAAAATAATAATTTTATGCTTGATATTGTCTTTTTCTTCTGTTAAATCTTATGCTCAATATGCTATAAACAGCGAATTCAGCAATGGCAATATGGACAATAATATATCAGTAATGCTTGAAAAAAGCAAAAAACGCAACTCTTTTTCAGTAGGTGTAAAAATTCATGTCAAAACACCTTATTTAGACGATGGAGAAGGTCGTTTATTTTATAGAAACAGTTATGCTACTTCTTTAGGTGATTTTATAGGGGCTAAAATAGGATACGAAAGGAGATTAACGCCTAATAAATGGAAAGTATTGAGTTTTGTTGCTTTCGGAAATTCGTATTTTTCAAGAATGAAAACACAAAGAATTTCTTATGAAAGGGACTCATTTTTTATTTACAACAGAATGAATTTCTTGGAAACGAACTTTGGTTTGGGCATGAGATTAAGGGTTATTGACCCTGTATATTTAACGTTAAAAGTAGGTGGCGGTATTCAATGGATATGGGATATTGATGATATCATCAAAATACATGGTGGCAATACATGGACTTGGCAATTTTCACGCCTATTTGCTGCAGGTATAAGTGTTAAATTATAGTAAAGTTTATTCAAATTGAATAACTATCAACTTAAAATGAACTAAGAAAGGCTCAAGTGATTATAAAATTGCTTGAGCCTTTTTCATATCCCTTCGACAGAAATCCTTTGAATCAGTATAAGAGACTTTAGAATGATACAGTACCCATTATTTCTCCTTCAACATTCGTCAATCAATATTCAATATTCACTATTTTTTTGGCTAACTTTGCGGCGCATTTTAAAACATGCAAGCTAAGTATTTGATTTTCAATAATTTAACAACCAATAGGCAATATGAATCAGTTTGATTTAATTATCATAGGCTCGGGTCCGGGCGGTTATGTAGCGGCAATACGCGCGTCGCAATTAAAGATGAATGTAGCAATCATCGAGCGCGAATCGTTGGGCGGCATCTGTTTGAATTGGGGCTGTATCCCTACAAAAGCTTTGTTGAAAAGCGCGCAAGTATTTGAATATTTGAACCATGCAGCAGACTACGGTATCAAAGTAGTGGGTGCAGAAGCAGATTTCGGTGCTATGATTGGTCGGTCGCGCAATGTAGCGGACGGTATGAGCAAAGGCGTTCAGTTCTTGATGAAAAAAAATAGAATTACCGTCATCAATGGCGATGCCAAATTACTGAGGGGTAGGTCAGTTGAGGTGACAACTGCCGAAGGTAAAATGGAGATTTATTCTGCTAAGAATATTATCGTTGCAACGGGCGGACGTGCTAAGGAATTACCTAATTTAAAAATTGATGGGACTAAAATTATTGAATACCGCAAAGCCATGTCGTTGCCGACCCAACCTAAAAGCATGGTTGTGGTAGGGGCAGGTGCAATAGGGGTTGAATTTGCGTATTTCTATAATTCAATCGGTACAAAAGTAACGGTTGTGGAATTTATGGATCAAGGTCTTGTACCGCGTGAAGATGAAGATATTTCAAAGGAATTGACGAAAATCTATAAGAAAAAGGGTATTCGTACGCTTGCCGGAACAGCAGTAGAGTCGGTTGATACAAGCGGCGATGTCTTAAAAGTCAAGACCAAATCTAAGAAAGACGGCAAAGAAGAAATCATCGAATGTGATGTTGTTTTGTCTGCGGCGGGTGTGACACCTAATACCGAAAACATCGGTTTGGAGGCATTGGGCATCAAAACAGACCGTGGTTTTATCGTTGTGGATGATAAATTTCAGACTAATGTACCAGGTATTTACGCTATTGGCGATGTACTCGCGACGCAAGCTCTTGCACATGTGGCGAGCGCGGAGGGTATTACATGCGTAGAAGGTATCGCTGGTTTACATGTTTCAAAAATTGATTATAACAATATTCCTGGTTGCACTTATTGTTCTCCTGAAATTGCATCAGTTGGTTACACTGAAGCGGGTGCAAAAGAGGCAGGTTTTGACATAAAAGTGGGCAAATTTCCTTTTTCTGCAAGCGGAAAAGCGAAAGCGGCGGGTGCATCCGAGGGTTTTGTGAAGGTCATTTTTGATGCTAAATACGGTGAATGGTTGGGTTGTCACATGATTGGTATGAACGTGACGGAGATGATTGCCGAAGCGGTTGTGGCTCGTAAATTGGAAACCACGGGACATGAAATCTTGAAAGCGATTCACCCGCACCCGACGATGAGCGAAGCGATAATGGAAGCAGCGGCTCAAGCGTATGGCGAGGTTATACATTTATGATGGGTCAACGTTCGGGGAACTTTATACATTCGAGCGTTGATTAGTTATGTTTGCGTCTCATAAGTATCGGATATTTTAAAAATATCCGATACTTGACTATAATCAATCAACGCTCGAATGTATAAAGTTCCCCGAACGTGAGCTATTTTATAACTTATTGATAATCAGTAGTAAAAATAACTAATACAGTGTTATTGACCCCGAACAAGCACCGCCAGTTGTTGATGTTCATGAGCAAGTTTGTCGTTTTCAATTTTCTAAAATAGTTAAACTGCAAGCGCTACAAGGATTCATAACTGAGGCTTCACAGGGGTGTATGAACTAAAAATAATTATTTAGGCATCTGATTTCAAAACAAAAAAACCGACTTCTTACTGAGGGGGTCGGTTTTTTTGTCAACAAATCCTAGGAGGATATGCTAATATTGACATCGTATTAACGTTTTAACGAAAGTAGTTTAGGGATTAAGAATTACCTTTGTTTTTTGAATTTTCAACCAATCTAGCTTTCAATGAGAAAAACAACATTACTTTCACTCTCCTTAGTCATTATTACGGCTATTATATTTTCAAATTGTCGGATTAGCCCGATTGATGATATAAAAACTGAACTAAATCAAGAATGGGCTTTACCTTTAATTGATACCCGAAAATCGTTTGGGGACATCATAAATGGCTTTGACCCAAAGGCGTATGTCCAAATTGGAACAGATGGGACGGTTATTTTGCGTTATAAAGGCAATTTTACCACACAATCGAGCCTCGACATTTTCGCAAATTTCCAAAATGTGACCTTCCCAATCGGTGATTCCACCATGGTTGTGCCTTTTTCATTGCCCAGCGGCGTGCATATTGACTATGTAGATGTGAAAAAAGGTACGCTGCGTTGGGGCATTGCTCCTACACCCGAACCTTTGAATATTACTATTAGTATTCCTCAATTGACTAAAAATGGGGTCAGTTTTCGTAAAAATTTCAATCACAATGGCATTACGCTGGATACTCTCGAAATGGCAGGGTGGCGTTTGGCGGCTCAAAATGATTCAATTTTTATTTATACAACGGCGCGAAAGATTTCAAATGGACAACCCTTTAACTTGAAAGGAGGCGGGGCATATCAGATTCAAAATTTTACTTTTTCTTATGCCAAAGGCTATTTTGGGCAAAGTATTTTTGACGGACCTCAAGATAGCATTGCTATTGATTTCTTTGACAAATGGCAAAATGGCAGTGTTTATTTCGATAGCCCACGGATGATTATCACTTTGGACAATTCGTTTGGTGTGCCTGTGCGTTCTATAATGAAACAAGGCGAAGTCTTGACATTGGACGGGCGGCGGCTGCCACTGAAAAGCCCTTTGACCGTCGGTGTGGATATCAATTATCCCAAAATTACAGAGGTCGGTCAATCGAAAAGAACAGTCGTTGTTTTTGATAAAACGAACTCAAATATTGCGGAAATTATGAGTTCAAACCCTGTGGCGATTCAATACGACATAGATGGCTTGACGAATCCAGATCGAAACACGACTATAACCGGTTTTATGACCGATTCAAGTAAATTTGAATTGCAAGTAGAAGTGGAAGTGCCGATGATTGGTAAGGCCAAAAATTTTGAGCTCAATGACACCTTTGATATTAACCTTTCGCAAGCAAATGATGTGACGCAAGCCGAATTTAAAATTATTACAGACAATGGGATGCCGATTGATATATCATTACAAGGCTATTTTGCCAGCAGTAATGGGGCTATAATTGACTCATTATATGCCACCAAATCACCGTTACTGAGGGGGGCTCCTGTTAACGGTCTAGGCTTACCGACGAGTACAACGACAACTGAAAATCTTGTTACGCTTAATGTTGATAAGCTGAAAAAAATAAAAGGAGCAACCAAACTCATTATTCGTTATTCTTTTTCAACGACAAATAATGGTTCTGTGCCAGTTAAATTGACTTCAACACAAAATGTACGGGTGCGAATAGGTGTGAAATTTGGCTTAAAAACACAATAGACTTTATATGAATTTATAAAAGGCTTAAAATGAATAAGCTCTGCACTGAAATGGGTGCAGGGCTTATTTTTTTTGTTTGGGTATTTGCAATTCTCATTAATTTATTGTTTTTTTGTAAAAATTTCAATATAAAAAATTGACATTCCACAGAACATTCACATTCCATTACAGACAATTCTAATTTATTTTCCAGTCTTTCTAAACTGTTTTTTAGAAAAACGTTCACACGCACATTATTTTTTAGCAAGACGGTACAATAAATATTCCTAACTCTATGTGTGGCGTATCTATTGTTGTTGTTGTTACTATGAAAATAACTGATTTTTGCATAAACATTCACTAACAGCTTTTAAACTTTAATCGTATGAACAAAATACTTACTATTCTGTCTTTTGTAACCTTATGTTGCTTAACTAATGCCTGTAAACTTCCTTATGATGATGTCGATTTAAATGTAAAACTCACGCCAGAGTATGCCGTGCCGTTGGCGGAAACGGATATACACATGAGTGACTTGTTTGATGGATTTAATGGGCAGACCTATCTCAAAGTCGGGTCAGATGGTCGGCTAAGAATGTCGTACAGTAGCCGAGTGCTACAAACACCGTCGTACGACCTATTTGAAGGTATGCCTGCACTACTTCAGTTTCCGGTAGATCAACAAAATGTCGTCATTCCTTTTCCAAGTCCTGCGGATACTCGTATCGATGCTATCGATTTCAAAAAAGGTTTTTTAAAATGGCATTTCGACGCGCAGCCAACCCCTGTTACTGTTACGATAACCATTCCTCAAGTAACCAAAAATCGTATTGCATTTACGAAAAATTTTATAATTTCTAACACGCCTTATCGCGATTCTATAGACCTCAATGGTTGGTCTTGTGTGCCCACTTTAGGCAATATTGTTATCAATTATCAAGCGGCAAAGTCAAATGGCGAATTTGTTTCGTTGAACAATAAAGGAACTTATGAAATAACGCGTTTTGAATCAAAAAAACTAATAGGATATTTTGGTGTTTTTGTCATCTCTTTTCCTCAGGATTCTTTTGTTTTCGATTTTTTTAAAACATGGAGACCCAATGGTAAAATCCGTTTTACCGAGCCTTCCATTACGTTTAATTTTGAAAATTCTTTTGGAATATCATCACGCATTTTGACAACACTTGCCGAAACTGAAAACAAATCAGGTATACGAATGGCTTTGCAGTCGCCACTAACCACAGGTTTTAATATTGAAAATCCAAGTTTAAGCCAAAATGGTGAGTCGAAAAAGACAATACTTATTTTAAATAGTAAAAATTCTAACATTTTGGATGTAATCACTAGCTATCCCATAGTTTTCAGACATCTCATGACAGCCGTCACAAATTTAGGTAACACCTCAAAAACTGCAGGGTTTATCAATGATGATAGTCGAATAAAAGTATCCCTCAATCTGGATATTCCGCTTGTTGGAACAGCTGAAAGTTTTATCATTTTTGACACTTTGGCACTTGATTTAAATAAGTTTTCAGAAGTGGCAAATGCAGAGTTCAAAATTACGACGGATAATGGTTTTCCCATTGATATGACTTTGCAAGGCTACTTTGTCAACTCTTCAGGTGCGATTATAGATTCTCTTGTCCAAAAAGAACCTTTTATACTGAGGGGGGCTCCAACAACCCCAGCAGGCACAACGATAGGTACGACATTGGCTTATAATTTTGTAAAAATGGATGCTGCTAAATTTTCAAGCATTCGATCAGCCAAAAAAGTCATCGTTAAGTACACAGTTTCGTCGACAAATAATGGGGCAAATCCTGTGGTTATCTATTCCAACCAAAAATTCGGGTTGAAACTTGGGGTACGTGTTGGGGTGAGCCTTTAATACAGATGATAATGTCTAACAGATAATTTAACTTATAATTCATTATCAACTTAACTATCCATTTATGAACATCTTAAAATATGAAAATAATGAACAATTTCTATATACGCATCTTAATTTTGACCCTTTTTTTTAGTCAATCATTGAATGCTCAACAAGAACAAACGCTGAATTTTGCGACAGATTTATGGCAATCAAATTTGACAAATCCAGCCATGTTGCCTTCTGGCAAAAACATTCAAATCAGTTTGCCGAGCTTGTATTTTAATGCCAATTCACCACTTTCAATACGTGATTTAATTGTTAATAGAAAAGGTAAGCGAGTTATTGCTCCTTTCTATGGTGAATGGTTGGACAAGTTGGAAGAGAAAAATTATTACAATGGCGATGCACAGATGTTGACGGCAGCTATTTCGTTTCCTATTACAGAGCATTTACAGGTTAGTGGACATCATTTGTTGTCTAGTTCTCAAAATTTTATGCTGCCACGCGATGCTGCAAGCCTTTTGATTCGAGGCAATGGTCAGTTTGTGGGAACAGCTGCTGAGTTTGGTACACACGTCAGTACGGATTTGAGAAGTGAATTTGGTTTGGCTTTGACTTACCATGACGAGTTATTTTCATTAGCAGGACGCATAAAAAGTCAAAATGGGGTAGCGGGTATTTTTTCTCGGGGGGATAAATTGAGACTGACTACGGATACGTCATATTATGCCTTACACTTGACTTCTGATTACGATTTGGTCATGTTTGAACCGGATCAAAAAAATCTTTTGACCAGTGCTTTTCTCAATAATGGTGGTATATCTGTCGATTTCGGTATTAAACTAAATCTCGGAAAACTTAAACTTTCTGCTTCAGTGCTTGATGCTGGTGGCTCTATTCATTGGAAAAAAGGTGGAACAACCTATTCAACAAAAGGCGATATTGAATTTAGAGGGTTAAACAAAATAGATGTTGAGAATACCAGTTTTCATCGCCTGATGGACACTATTAAAACGGCATTGAATATTTCGACCATCGAAGGTGGTAGTTTTACCCAAAATCTGCCTTTACGTGTTTATATTGGTGCTAATTACGAGATAACAAATAATTTTCGAATTGGTGGTTTGTTTTATAGTGAAAGTCTGAATGAAGAGACGAAATATGGGGCAATGGCTAATGTCACTGTCAATTATTTACACTGGTTGCGTTTCGGTGTAACGTTGGGTTTACGCAATGAATCTAAAGCCAATTTGGGCTTACATTCGGTTTTGACACTCTACAAAACAACACAACTTTTTTTCGTGACCGATAATATCCTCGTTTTTGGAACCCCATTTGCGACCAAGACGTTTAATGGGCGGATTGGTTGCAACTTACTTTTTGGTAAAAATCCTGATGAAAAACTGACTAAAAAGATAAAATCCGATAAGATGTCGAAACGTTATGGTAATATTTGGTAGCGTTTGTTTTGATGTATTTTCTTAGCAAATCTAAGGCTTTCATTTTTTATAGGAAAGTCCTTTTAGCGAATATTGAATAATACTAATTGATTTTATTTTAATACTTATTGTTTTTCATATCTTCGTGGCAATTATTCAACAAAAACTTTTATTTAAAATTAAAATATTCATGGCAATTTTTAATAACACTACAGATAAAATACCGTCTTCTAACAATGTATTATCGAATACCTCGCCAATCAATACTGAGGGGTTGACGTGTATCATTGCCAAAGGGACTGTCATAGATGGTAAAATTACATCAACCGAAAACATGCGCATTGATGGTAAAATCAATGGTCAAGTCGTGTGTGACAAACGTCTTGTTATGGATGTAGGCGGTATTGTCGAAGGCGATGTTCAAGCAGGAGAATCAACCATTAAAGGAAAGGTTATCGGGACTGTTTCAGTCACTAATACACTGCATTTACTTGAATCTTCTTTTATAAAAGGCGATATTAAAGCTAAAAAATTGCATGTCGAAGAAGGTGCAAAATATGATGGCAAATGTCTCATTGGTTAATTTTTTACTAATCAAATAGCTATAAACAATTGAAAAATGTCGAGGTGTGTACCATACTTCGACATTTTTTATTCCTTAACAGTCATTCAATATTCAAAAAAATTATTATTGGCTGCTTTCCAATGATAAATTACACTTAACTTCGCCGTCAATTATGGGACGTATAAACCAAGAAATAGTTGAGTTCGCGTTTTCGACGAAAACCACACAGACTTATGAATTGAGCATTTTGGTAGGTGCAGACAGCATTTATTATTTGGTCAATGATGCACAATTGAATGTATTAGCGCTGAAGAGTTTTCACTTCGATCACCAACGGGAGAAGTCTGCGACTGCCCATTTAAAAGGGGTTTTTATCGAAGACGAAATGCTAAAATTGCCTTTTAGAACGACGAAAATTGTATTTACCTCACCTCATTTCACGCTTGTACCTACAAAGTTTTATGATGAAAAAAGCCGTTTAGCTTATTTTGAAAACCTAACAACATTGGAGGGAAAAGAGCATTTCGACTTAGATATTATAAAAAGTCTGGGATTACACAACGTTTACCTTATCGATAATTCATTGGTAAATATTTTGCAGGTAACATTTCCTAATAGGCAATATCATCATTATATGACACCTTTAATACTCGGGTATCAGAAGATAGCTACTCATCGAAATGGGCATCAGGTCTTTGCGAATGTACGTGATGGGCATGTTCAAGTCTTGTTTTTTGATGGCAAAGATTTGATTTTCGCCAATTCGTTTCCTTTCAAAACATCACAGGACTTCGCCTATTTTATCTTAAACGTTTATGAGCAATTCAAATTGAGTGCTGAAACCACTCCCCTCAGTATCAGCGGCTCTTTGACAGAAGATTCTGACCTTTTTAAAGTTATTTATCGTTATATCCGATATATAGGTTTTGTCAATACCCCTTCCTATTTTCGTTTTGGACAACAATTTACAGGCATTCCACAACACTTTTATTTCGATTTGTTTTCTATAAAATTGTGTGATTAATAGACTTAGTATTTAACAAATTTGTACATAAAACTGCCCAACAACGCTATGCTACCTTTCCTTTTCGACGTTTCACTGCCTTTTAAAGACGCTGTTTTTGTCTTTGCGCTATTGTTGTTTATTATTTTAGTCATGCCTATTTTATTTAAAAAAATGCGTATTCCAGGCATAGTGGGGCTTATTTTGGCAGGTGTAGCTATTGGACCTAAAGGTTTTCATCTCATTGAATTGGATGCCGCGATAAAACTATTCAGTACCATTGGTTTGCTTTATATTATGTTTCTCGCAGGTTTAGAAATTGATTTCAGAGACTTCCAACGCAACCGCAACAAAAGCATCATTTTTGGCTTTTTGACTTTCAGCATACCCCTCAGTATTGGCACATTTACAGCGCTCTATGTGCTCAATTTATCACCCATTTCGGCAATTCTCTTGGCTTCAATGTACGCAACTCATACCCTTATTTCTTACCCTATAGTCTCTCGATTGGGCATTACAAAAAACGAGGCAGTGACAATCACCGTCGGTGGCACTATTATTACAGACACAGCCGCACTTTTGCTTTTGTCATTTATCACTGCTAATGCAAAAGGTGGGTCGTGGGAAGATATTTTGTTGACAATGAGCATTTCTTTTACGCTTTTTCTGATAGTCGTCATGGGCATTTTTCCGCGCATCGCTCATTGGTTTTTCAAAAATATAGAGGCAGAAGGGACTTCACAATATATTTTCGCTCTTTTGGTTGTATTTGCATCGGCAGTAGTGGCAGAATTGGCTCATATCGAACCTATTATCGGGGCTTTCATGGCTGGTTTAGGGCTCAATCGTTTGATTCCGCATTCGTCGGGTTTGATGAATCGCATTAATTTTACTGGGAATGCTCTTTTTATACCCATATTTTTGATTTCAGTCGGTATGCGCGTTGACCTCCATGTGCTTTTTGCGGATATTAACTCTTGGAAAGTTGCTATTACCATTATTGTAGTTGCCTACTTAACTAAATGGCTTGCTGCATTTTTGACGCAGAAAATTTTCAGATATTCTCATGTCGAACGACAAATTATATTTGGCTTGGGCAGTGCCCATGCAGCGGCGACCCTTGCCATTATACTTATTGGTTTTGATTTAAAATTATTCGATGTGTCCATTCTCAACGGAACCATTTTGTTGATTCTCGTATCTTGTTTGGCTTCTACTTTTATTACAGAAAATGCTGCTAAAAAATTGGTTGTCAAAGAGTTAGAAAAAGCAGATGCCGATACTGAGGGGGTCGAACGCATTCTCGTTCCTGTTGCCAACCCTGCCAATTTTGAGACTTTAATTGACTTGGCGATATTGATGAAAAAGCCCCATTCTCAAGAGCCGATTTATCCCCTGTCAGTTGTCAATGACGATGCTGAAAGCCGTAAACACATTTTATTAAATGATAAACTGTTTGAAAATGCCATCAGTCATGCTCGAGCTGCAGAAGTAAATGTTGAAGTCATTTCAAGAGTTGATTTAAACGTAGCGGGTGGCATCATTCGCGCTGTCAAGGATTTAGCGATTTCAGACATCATCATCGGTTGGAATGGTAAACCATCTGCCGTAGATATTTTTTTTGGTACTATTATGTTTCACGTTTTAGGAAAAACAACGCAAACGGTTTTGGTGTCTAAAATAAATCAACCTGTCAATACATTCCGTCGGCTCATTGTCGTCGTGCCACCACAAGCGGAATTAGAAATGGGTTTTCACAGGTGGCTTACCATTTTAGAGCGTTTTGCTTCGCAATTGGGTGCAAAATTGACTTTTTATAGCGTTGAAGCTCAACCTGAGACCTTAAAAACGCATTTAGCCCATCACCGTTCTCTACTGCAATCCGATTTTTTGCACCTACCTTTTTGGGAAAACATCAACGATATTGCGCCCATACTGAGGGGGGAGGATTTGCTCATCGTTGTCAGTGCCAGAGCGCATACACTCTCATATACAAAGGCAATAGACCGTTTGCCGCGCGTTTTGTCTCAAGATTTTGAGGCTCATTCTTTCCTCATTTTGTTTCCTGAACAAGCTTTGGCGATTGATACGGAGGGATTTAGTCAACAGTTTGTGGCATGATGATAGACGATTGGAGTTTGCAAAAGTGCGTTGTAATCTACAAAAACTGGATTTTATGTAAAAACTGATGATTGGGATTTGCAAATTTACAATACTTCTTATATTTTTGTATCAGCAAACCAAAACGTTTTGGACGTTTTAGCGGGGGACTTCGTGATAAGGGCATTCGGCGTTGGTTTCTTTTAAAAAACGCATTACTTTAGGGTAGTGCGTTTTTTTATTTTGGTTTCTTTAAAATGTAAAGTGTTTGCAATACTAATCTGTTTTTCTTTCCTTTTTTTGTTACATTCCTAATTTCCTTTGCTACAAAGTAACGATCTTCAAATTCTTTGGTGAATACTAAAGTTTCTTTTATGACACCGTTTTTTATATGTTTTGGTATCTAATCGAATACTATCAGCCCCTCGAATAACGTCGATGATTTTTACAAAATCTGATTTTGTAACTGCAATTTGACCTCTCAATGCTTCTTTTAACGGATTTCCATGTTTTAGTAATGTGTGGCTAATACCGTAGCTATCAATGGCAATTGAGAAGCCTTCAGCATTTGTACCTGTTTCTGAGATTATTTTTTGTGCCAACGCAGAATCTATTTCCCAAATGTCTATGATTTTATAGGTGTTAGAGAGATTCGTCAAGGTAAATTCATAGAGTTCTTCTATGAGTTGTTCAAGTTTGCTCATTGTCGTATGTATGTTATCGTTTTATTGCTTAAAACAGTTTTTATACTGAGGGGGGTACTTAGTGGACTTTTTGTCCTTCTAACAGGGAGATTATCTTTTTCAGATGCTCGATTTCTTTGTCTTGCCCTTGCGATTTGGTGCGGAGGCGTTCTAATTCGATGAGAAGGGTTTGTTCGCTGTTGCTGATTATGACATGGTTTCCTGTTCCATTTCCATTAAAACTCTGCGCTATTTTATCTCCAAAATTGAGGATTTCTTCTATAGACACGTCAAACGCTTTTGCTATTTGGCTTAATCGGGATAGTTGTACATCTGTCTCTCCTCTTTCTATTTTTGAATAAGCTGTTACTGAAATACCTAACATTTCCGCTACGTTTTCTTGTGAAAGTTCTTTCAAGGTTCTCAAACTGCGAATTTTATTGCCTATCATTTTTTCGAGTGTCATTTTAGCAACTGTTGGTTTAAAAATAGTAAGTGATGAAATATATTTTATTTTTATTTATTTTAGACTTTTGTTATGTGAAAATTAAGCATTTTAATTTGCTCATTTTCGATGCTAAAGTTAAACAGAATTTCAAATAATCTCACTTTTACTAAAAAAAATTCCCGATTTATGAATGACCAAACAAATGGTGTTGCTACAATATCAGATTCTAACGAAAAAATTTCATTTGAACATTATGGCAAAGAACGTGCGGTTTCCTCAAATGGTGACCCAAAAACGCTTGAAGCATCTCTCGCCACGATTTACAACCAATTTTTGAAAGACACGAAATTGGATGCGGACGGTATAAAACACCACATAACGAAACTTGAAGCAGAGGGTTTACAGAAAAAAAATTCAAAAGAGAACGCAAAAGCAGAGTTAGAATCACTTAGCCTTCAAAAAGAGCTGAAAGATAAAAAAATCGAAGAGTTAGAAGTTGAACGGATTAACCTCAAAGAAGACGGCGCACCTGCGGGTGATATGATTTCTTTTGTGATAAGTGCCTTCATTGTCATCTTATTGACTTGCTACCTTTTTGTTTTTTACTCCTCCACAGGATATTCTGCCTTATTTGGTCTTAAAAATAATGCACAAGTTACAGCGGCGATTATCAATCCGACAACTTTTTCAGATGCAGAGTCAAAAGGTGGTGGTGTACTTGCTGCAATAATTCTATTTCCTGTGATTTTTCTTGGGTTAGGCTTTTTGATTAATGATGCACTTGAAAAGAAAAAATTTGGAATTATCTCGGTTTTACTCTTTTTTACATTTATTGTTGATGCGATAATGGGTTACAAGATTTCGGAAGCCTTACACAATATCCAACTTAGCAGAGGTCAAACAAGTGAATTATGGCATTTTAAAATGGTCTTTTCAGACATAAATTTCTATCTCGTTTTGATGTTAGGCTTCGTCGTTTATCTGATTTGGGGTGCTTTATTGAATTACACTTTGACAAAATATAGCGAAATGCAGCCTAAAAAAGCCTTGGAACTTGTATTGGAAAACCTTGATAGAAGGATTGGCGAACAACGAGATGAATTGCTAGAGATGATGTCAAAAATAAGTAATACAAGAAGCCAGATAGCTTCATTAGACAATGAAATTGAACAAAAAACGAAAGATGCAATTGGTTACAGAAATGGTGTTATTCCTGTTGATACATCAAAATTGCGTTCCATTGTTGGGCAATTTATGCAAGGGTGGTTTGGCTATATAACATTTATGTTTAATAATGATGAGAATAAAATTAAAGAATTAACCACAATATCAGCCGAAACTCAAAAAGTATGGCTTGACAATAAAATCAAAAGTTTAGACACCGACGTATGAAAAATTTAAAACAACAAAAAGTCAATCGTAAACCACTTTATCTTTTACTTGGATTTTTAGGCGTTTTTGGGCTGTTAATTTATATACTGACCATAAAATCGACTCTTTCAAAAGCGAAAGAAGAACTGTCTGTTTCTTTCAACCCTAACGATGTAAAAACTTGTTGGGATAAATATAAATTAAAATTAGCTCAAAATGAGGAGTTTATTGCAGAAACGAGGTCAAAATTAGGAAGTTTTAATTTACCCGATTCGCAAGTAGTAGAAGTTAGAAGTTGGCTACCTAAACCACCTCAAAGCCTCAACGTCATTGTTTTACCCGATTTATCGCGGCGAATTGTTGACCCATATAACAATCCTGATCAAATAAAAAACGATACAATATTATTGAATTACGTTTGGTCGGCTTTTAAAGAAACTGTAAAGGGAAAAACCGATTCAAAAGATAGGTTATTGGTTGACGTTACTGACGGGGGGCAAGCAGGTGGTAATTTTCGAGCGATAGCTAATAACATGATTTTTGATTTAAGTAGCCATAAAGACAAGGTTAATTTATTGTATTTCAACGAGCAAGGCAATAGGTATGAAAGTAATATTGATAGCTTGTATAGACTTGCAAAACACCCGCTTGGTGCAGATTACCGAGAATACTTTTGCCGCAATTTAAAGCAACACATAAAACAGAATACGCTATTTGATGATTATCGGAATATAATGGTCATTATTACTGATGGTTATTTAGAATCGGATAAAACACTTTACACAGGCAACCTATCTCTGCATAATGATATGTGTCGGTTATTAAAATCAGGAAAAGGGCTTGATGAAATTTTTGAAGAAAAAAAATTGAAAATTGCCCCTTGTAGCATTGATTTGTCAAACCTTGAAATTCTTATTTTAGAAGTCAATGAGCGGCAAGTAGGTGTAGGGTGCCATTTCGAAATTCTGAAAAAATGCTGGAAAGATTGGTTCAAAGCAATGAAAGTTAAAAATGCCGATGACGATTTTTTTATTCAACGGAATGATGCAACAGATTTAACAAAAGGCATTATCAAGAAATTTATTGTTAAAAATTAAATTTTTTTACCTAATTAAAACTAAAATTATGAAGATTGTAATAGCTGTTCTTTTACTTTTAAACTCTTTGCTATGCGTCGGTCAAGCAAGAATTAATATTGTTAATAATTCGGAACGCCAATTAAAGGTCAAAATAATGCACAAAGGCGGCGGTATTTATGCTACACTTACAATTGGTTCTTATCAAACAGAAACTGAATATTTCCAAGAAACTGGAAATTATTATTTGAAGACAAAAGGCAGTTTAAGAGGTAAAAAGGCAGTTTGCAAAAAAGGCAATCCTTTTAAAGTTTACAATGGTACTGATGGGTACTCTGTTCTTACGATAACATATTCCATCAGTGGAGGCGTCTCGGATGAAGGAAAAGGTATTTCAGAAGAAGAATTTGACCGAAATAATTAGTTTGTTTTATAACATTAAAAATCATTTCTCATGAAACAAAAGCAGTATTTTCAATTTTCAATTTTTGTAATTATTTGTCTATCAATGATGTCATGCGCTCCCAAAGGGTATAGCTATGAAGAATGTGGATTTCTTAGTGGAATCTGGCACGGCTTCTGCTTTTTCCCATTTTCGTTATTAGGCAAACTTTTTGGAGCTGATATTGGGCTTTATGCAGAGCATAATTCAGGCTTCTTTTATTGGTTAGGTTTTATTATAGGTATAGGTGGGCTTGGAGGAGGAGCGAGAAGCCAATTTTAGTGAATATTTTGTGTTGTACATAATATTATTTAAGATTAGGTTTCCAAAGCAAAAAAGCCGCTTTCCCTCCAAGGAAAGCGGCTTTTGCTTTATTTCACTGACTAGTGCCTATTCATTTTCAAAGTCTTGTAACATTTGCCCAACTGTTAAAAGAAGCATTGGAATATGGTCATTTGCGGTTTTAAAGACTATTTCAAGGTCAACTTCAAAATAAGCATGGGTTAATTTATCGCGCAGACCTGCCCACCTTCGCCAAGGCACTTGGTTATATTTTAATCTATTTTCTTCTGTTACTTGCTTCGCTGCTTCTCCTATGATTTCCATACTTCGAATGAAAGCCAATGTCTCTCATAAGGTTTGTACTTCGGCTAAAATCCGTTTTCCGATATAGGGTTTCAACGTTTTTCGGGTGACTAAATCTATTTTACGACCCAATATAAGGGCTAAATATTCTTCTAAATCAAGCAAGTCAAAAAGGTCTATTTTGCCATCAAAGTCAACTAAAATATCAATATCGCTATCTATTCGTTGCTCATTACGTACAAAAGAACCAAAAATCCCTATTTGAGAAACTTTGTATTTTTCATGCAAAAAAGGTAATTGCGCATTTAGTATTTTTTTTACATCTGTTAAATTCATTCTTACTATTTTTTACAAAAGTATTCTTTTGGGTTAAAAAATACAAATTTTAGGGTAAAATACTGAGGGGTGCTAAAAACCAAAATGGCTCATTCCAACGAATCGGAACAAGCCACTTTTTATATTGCCTAATGGAAATTCACTTATAATTCATTTTCGTCGCCGACGAATTCTTCTTGATAATCCATGTCCAAATCATCTAAAATGCCACGCGCTTTGTTGGCTTCATAAGCTGACTTAGTGGTGACGATGACGTTTTGGAATTGTTTCAAGCCTGTACCTGCTGGGATGCGTTTTCCAACGATGACGTTCTCTTTCAAGCCCATAAGGTGATCTTTCTTGGCAGCAATAGCGGCGGTTGAAAGGACTTTCGTGGTTTCTTGGAACGAAGCTGCTGAAATCCAGCTTTCTGTACCCAATGATGCTTTGGTGATACCCAACAACAATGGCGTAGAAGTAGCAGCAACGGCATCACGGAATTCCATTTGCTTGCGGTCATTACGCTTCAAGAATGAATTCTCTTCGCGTGCTTGGCGCAATGAAACGAGTTGACCCGCTTTCATACGGTTAGAATCGCCCGCTTCAGTGATGATTTTTTTATCAAACAAAGCATCGTTGGCATCGAGGAATTCATGACGTTCAACGGGTTCGCCTTCCAGGAAGGTTGTATCGCCTGGGTCTTGAATTTCGAAACGGCGCATCATTTGACGGACGATGACCTCAATGTGCTTATCGTTGATGGTGATACCTTGCGAACGATAAACTTCTTGAACACCATTGACTAAATATTGCTGAACGGCGAATGGTCCTTTGATAGCTAAAATATCGCGTGGTGCAGTGACACCATCAGAAAGCGGTGTTACGGCACGAACGAAGTCACCATTTTGAACCAAAATATGCTTAGCCAAAGGCACAAGATACTTGCGGATTTGACCGTCTTTTGCTTCAACGGTTACTTCACGATTGCCCCGTTTTGCTTTTTCTGATAAGTTGACAACACCGTCAATTTCAGAAACAACAGCTGGATTCGATGGGTTACGCGCTTCAAACAACTCCGTTACACGTGGTAAACCACCCGTAATATCGAGGAGTTTCTGCATGCGACGCGGAATCTTAGCGATACGTTGACCTGAATTGATGACTTGGCCATCTTCGATTGACAAATAAGCACCGACAGGAATCGTAAAGGATTTAAGTTCTTCACCGTCCTTATCCACGATTTTAATCATCGGAACGACACGTTTCTGGCGGGCTTCAACAATGATTTTTTCAGCAAAGCCTGTTTGATCGTCACGGTCTTCACGGTATGTTGTACCTTCAATCAAACCTTCATATTTGATGAAACCAGTTTTATCTGAAACGATAACAGCGTTGAATGGGTCCCATTCGCACATTTTTTCGTTACGCTTGACTTCTTGACCATCCTTTACAAAAATCGTTGAGCCATACATGATATTGTTAGCTGCAAGAACTTTACCCGTTTTCGAGTCAACAATCCGTATTTCACCTGTACGTGAAATAACTCTTTCGATTGTTTCGCCTGCATCGTTTGTATAACCTACCGTTAAGATTTCGTCGAACTCAACTCTACCAGCAAAACGAGCTAACAATTCACTCTCTTGACGAGAGACCATCGCTGTACCACCCACGTGGAAGGTACGCAATGTCAACTGTGTACCTGGCTCACCGATGGATTGTGCGGCAATGATACCGACAGCGTCACCCATTTCCGCAATACGCCCAGTCGCTAAGTTACGACCATAACATTTTGCACAGCAACCACGTTTGGTTTCACATGTTAAAACAGAACGAATTGTAACTGTTTCAACGCCAACACTTTCGATGTATTTAGCGACATCATCACCGATAAAATCAGCTGCTGTAAGAATTAAAGCGTCTGTTTCTGGGTGATAAATATCGTATAATGTATAACGTCCACGAATACGGTTAGTCAATGATTCAATTTCCTTGTCGCCTTCTTTCAAAGACGTTGTTTCGATACCCCTCAGTGTATTACAGTCTTCTTCACGAATAACCACGTCTTGTGCCACGTCAACGAGACGCCGTGTCAAGTAACCTGCATCAGCCGTTTTCAAAGCTGTATCCGCCAAACCTTTACGCGCACCGTGAGTAGAAAGGAAGTATTCGAGTACGGATAGACCTTCAATAAAGTTTGAAAGAATTGGGTTCTCGATGATAGCACCACCTGTGTCACCTGACTTACGTGGTTTTGCCATCAAACCCCTCATACCACACAACTGCTTAATCTGTTGTTTCGAACCGCGTGCACCAGAGTCCAACATCATATATATAGAGTTGAAACCTTGTTTGTGCGATGCCAATTCTTTCATCAACACATCAGTTACTTTGTTGTCGGCATTACCCCATTTGTCAACGATTTGGTTGTAACGCTCGTTGTTGGTAATCAAACCCATGTTGTAAGAATCCCAAACTTCATCAACTTCTGCCTGTGCAGACTCCAACATAGACTCTTTTACTGAGGGGGTAATCAAGTCACTCAATGTGAACGATAAACCCGCACGGAATGACCAACCGAAGCCTAACTCCTTGATTTTGTCCAAAAAGTCAGCCGTAACAGCAAAGTTTGAACGATGAATGACATCACTGATGACCGCTTTCAAGTTACGTTTAGTCAAAACGATATTGATAAACGGCACTTGTTCTGGCACTGCTTCGTTGAACAAAACACGACCAACAGTCGTATCAATTAATTTAAATACCATTTTGCCATTCTCTTCAATACGTGCACGACATCTGATAGCCGCGTGCAAATCGAGTTGACGTTCGTTATAAGCAATAATCACTTCTTCTGCTGAATAGAAACGACGACCTTCCCCACGGCAAGGATTTTCGGGAATTGACTTGCGTTCTTTTGTCAAGTAATACAAGCCCAAAACCATATCCTGGGATGGCAACGAAATCGGCGAACCGTCTTGTGGATTCAAGATATTATGCGATGCCAACATCAAAATTTGTGCTTCCAAGATTGCTCCGTGACTGAGGGGTACGTGTACCGCCATCTGGTCACCGTCAAAGTCGGCGTTGAACGCACCACAGACAAGTGGGTGTAACTGAATAGCCTTACCTTCGATGAGTCGTGGTTGGAAAGCTTGAATTGACAAACGGTGAAGCGTTGGCGCCCGGTTGAGCATAACAGGGTGTCCTTTCAAAATATTTTCAAGGATTTCCCAAATGACATTGTCCTTACGGTCAACGAGTTTTTTCGCTGATTTAACCGTCTTGACGATGCCACGCTCGATGAGTTTACGAATGATAAATGGCTTGAACAATTCAGCTGCCATTTGTTTTGGCAAACCACATTCATGCAATTTCAACGTCGGACCTACAACGATAACCGAACGACCTGAATAGTCAACACGTTTACCGAGCAAGTTTTGACGGAAACGCCCTTGCTTACCTTTCAAAATATCAGACAATGATTTTAATGCCCGACCGCCTTCAGCTTTAACTGCATTTGACTTCCGTGAGTTGTCAAACAATGAGTCAACTGCCTCTTGCAACATACGCTTTTCGTTTCTGAGGATGACCTCCGGTGCCTTGATTTCCAAAAGGCGTTTCAAACGGTTATTACGGATAATAACACGACGATATAAGTCATTCAAATCTGATGATGCAAAACGACCACCATCCAAAGGCACCAAGGGGCGCAATTCAGGGGGTACGACAGGCAGATATTGAATAATCATCCACTCTGGCTTGTTTTCTTTCACTAATTGCGCTTCACGGAAAGCTTCAACAACACGGAGACGTTTCAATGCTTCCGATTTCTTTTGTTGAGACGGTTCGCTCGCCGCAATATGACGTAAATGAGCAGACAAAGAGTCCAATTCGAGGCGAGACAATAAGTCCAAAACCGCCTCTGCACCCATTTTCGCAACAAACTTATCGGGGTGGTAATCATCGAGATTTTGATTGTCTTTTGGCAGACTATCTAAATGGTCGAGATATTCCTCTTCCGTCATCAAGTCAAGATGTTTGATACCATCTTCACCTTTAACACCTGGATTACAAACAACATAGCGTTCGTAATAAATAATTGACTCCAATTTCTTACTCGACAAGCCAAGGATATAACCAATCTTGTTCGGTAAAGAACGGAAAAACCAAATGTGTACGACAGGTACAACCAATTTGATATGCCCCATGCGCTCGCGGCGAACCTTCTTCTCCGTCACCTCAACACCGCAACGGTCACACACAATGCCTTTGTAACGGATACGCTTATATTTACCGCAATAACATTCATAGTCCTTCACAGGTCCAAAAATGCGTTCGCAGAATAAGCCATCACGTTCAGGCTTATAAGAGCGGTAGTTAATGGTTTCAGGTTTTAACACCTCACCATAGCTGCGCTCCAAGATTTCGTCTGGCGAAGCCAAACTAATGGTAATGCTATCAAAAGCATTACTGGGTTTCGTAGATACTTTTTTTAATGACATATCTATATCGCGTTTTAA
>JAYTUQ010000220.1:0-6373 GCA_043744455.1 Saprospiraceae bacterium
TCTTTTTTCGCCGTTTTTTGAAAATCCAATCAATATACGAACAAGTTTGTTTACTTTTGCGCCCTAAAATTGTGACGACTTTAAAATAATGGATTTAAAAAGCCAGATAAATCTCGATAAACTACCGCAACATGTCGCCATTATTATGGATGGAAATGGGCGTTGGGCGAAATCTCAAGGAAAAAACCGTGTTTGGGGACACCGCGAAGGTGTTAAAACGGTACGTGAAATAACGGAAGCCGCAGCAGAAATCGGTATAAAATATTTGACTTTATATACTTTTTCTACTGAAAACTGGAATCGTCCAGCGTTTGAAGTGAATGCTTTGATGACTTTATTGATTGATACCGTACGTTCAGAAATTGCGACATTGCAACGCAACAATATCCGCCTAAAAGCGATTGGCGACATTGAAAAACTACCTTCTTCGACCTACAAAGCCTTATTGGAAGGTATAGAACAAACACGGAACAACGATAAAATGACCCTCGTTTTGGCACTTAATTACTCTGCCAAGTGGGAAATACTGAGGGGGGTACAACGCCTCGCCGAAAAGGCAACGAAGGGCTTAATCAAGCCTTCCGAAATAGATGAAAAGGTTTTTGAGGTGGAGTTGTCCACATCGGGTATGCCCGACCCCGAATTGATGATACGCACCAGTGGCGAAACGCGAGTCTCTAATTTCCTCCTTTGGCAATTGGCATATGCAGAGTTTTATTTTACGACAACCTATTGGCCCGATTTCCGAAAAGATGATTTTTATAAAGCTATTTTAAGTTATCAAGACCGTGAAAGGCGATTCGGTATGACTGGCGAACAAATTGGTTGAATGAGCACATAGTCATTTTACTGTTAGTCATTCTGTACCCGATTAGTATCTATTAGGAATGACAAAATGACCCATGACAAACAAATGACTTAAAAAATGTTAAAGTTTTACGGCGAGGCGGCACAAATCGTTATTCGCATACGTTTCAGTCCTGTTTTGAAATAACAAATTTGTCATCAGTCAACTGCTATGAGTCATTATTTTCACAATGACTCATGACCAATAACAAAATGCCTGTTGACAACAAGACAAAAGACTAATTAAAAAATGTTGCCAAATCACATTTGGTATTATCTTATTGAAATATGAAAAAGGTTTTTATCCTTCTCTTATTAGCTGTAAACATATTTGGCATTTCCAAGGACGCTACTGCTCAAACACAAGACACATTGCCCATCATGAAGTATGGTGAACCAAAAGATTATGAAGTCGGCGGTGTCAAAGTGACAGGTGTTCAGTTTACAGACCCCAATGCCATTATCGGCGTTTCAGGCTTGCAAGTGGGAAAAAAAATAAAGTTTCCTGGTCCTGATGTGCAAAAAGCAATGAAAGCATTGTGGAAACTCCGGTTGTTCGACGATGTTCAAATCATCAAAGAAAAAACGATTGGAGATGTCATTTTCTTTGAATTGGTCATCAGAGAACGCCCTTCAATGACAACTTTCAGCTATACAGGTGCTAAAAAAAGTCAACACGATGACCTCAATGCGATTGTTACGCGTTTTATTCCCAAAGGAACTATTGTAACGGAAAGCAATAAAGAAAATGTCATCAATGGTATTTCAAAATACTATCGTGAAAAAGGCTACCTCGATGCAACTGTAAAGGCTGTTGAAGAAAAAGACCCTAAACGTGTGAATGGTGTTAAAATGATTTTTAACATTGAGAGAAACAAACGGGTTAAGATTCAAGACATCACTTTTGAAGGCAATGCCAATGCTTCTACAAGGAAATTGCGTAAGAAAATGGATAAAACGCATAGAAAGCTGAAAATCTTTTCTGCGTCAAAACTCATCCGTGATGAATATGAAGAAGACAAAAAGAAAATTGTAAAATACTATAACAATATTGGTTTCCGCGATGCAAAAATCGTTTCGGATTCCGTTTGGCGTGAAAAAGATGGCGATTTGAAAATTCACTTGAAAATAGATGAAGGTCGTCGCTACTATTTCCGCGATATTGCTTGGAAAGGTAACTCGATTTATGAATCTCAGGTTTTGTCTCAAGTATTGGGCATCCAGAAAGGCGATATTTATAACGCCGAACTACTTGAACAACGCCTTCGTTTTAGTCAAGATGGTCGTGATGTATCGTCGCTTTATATGGACAATGGCTATTTGTTTTTTAATGTCGAACCAACAGAAGTTGCCATTGCAGGCGATTCTATTGACCTTGAAATGCGGATGTATGAAGGTCCTCAAGCCACTATTGACAAAGTAACCATAAAAGGCAATGACCGCACAAATGAGCATGTTATTCGTCGTGAATTGCGCACTTTGCCAGGCGAAAAGTTCAGCCGTCAAGATATTATTCGCTCACAACGTGAGATTATCAACTTAGGCTACTTTAACCAAGAGGCTTTGGGCATCAATACGCCCGTCAATCCGCAACGCGGGACGGTGGATATTGAGTACAAAGTAGAAGAAAAACCAAGCGACCAGTTAGAATTATCCGCAGGCTGGGGTGGTTTTGGTGTGGTCGGTACATTAGGGGTATCGTTCAACAACTTCTCAATTCGCAATATTTTCAACAAAGCCGCTTGGTCGCCGTTGCCACAAGGCGACGGTCAACGTCTTTCGATTCGTGCACAGTCGAATGGTAAGTTTTACCAATCTTATAATTTATCGTTGACTGAACCTTGGTTGGGAGGCAAACGCCCTAATTCATTGACTGTAAGCGGTTCATTATCAAAGTTTTCAGGTTATTTGACCAATAACAGTGTCAGTATTTTGCAAACTTCAGTGGGTTTAGGTCGTCGTTTGAGATGGCCCGATGATAATTTTGTGAGCAATACTTCGCTTGAATATCAACAGTTTGCCTTAAAAGATTATCCTGGTTTCTTCCCGAATATATCGAATGGTAAATATAATAACGTCAATATTACTCAAACTTTTAGCCGCAATAGTATCAATGACCCTTTGTTCCCGAAAAGTGGTTCACGTTTGACTTTGATTTTGACTGCCACACCACCTTATTCGCTTTTAAATGGAAAACGTTATGCGGATTTGGTTAATGAAGAAAAATTCAAGTGGGTTGAATATTACAAATGGCGTTTCAATGCTGAATGGTTTACACCTGTAGCAGGCAAAATGGTTTTGCGTACAGCAGCGAAAGTGGGTTCACTCGGTTTCTACAATAAATATGTAGGTTATACTCCTTTCAACCGTTTCGTTCTTGGTGGCGATGGTTTAGCAAACCGTCAAATCGCTCAAGTAGGACAAGAGATTTTGGCGATGCGGGGTTATAAAGTTGAGGACTTTCCGAATTCTGGAAACGGTGGCGGTACAACTTTTGCAAAATATACCGCTGAATTGCGTTATCCGATTTCACTCAATCCTTCCTCGACTATTTTCGCAACGGCTTGGGTTGAAGGCGCCAACACGTGGAACAGCATCAAAGACTTCAAGCCTTTTGATGTGCGTCGTGCAGCAGGTATGGGTTTAAGGGTATTCCTACCCATGTTTGGTACGCTTGGTTTTGACTACGGTATCGGCTTCGACAAACCTGAAATAACGTCAAAAGCCTCTAAGAAATGGACAGATTACGGTACCTTCAACATCGTTTTGGGTTTTGAACCCGACTAAGTACCCCCTCAGTATAAAGGCATTAAAAACAGTCCATGATGTTATAACGTCATCGACTGTTTTTTGTATGTCTAATTGAGATAGCATGTTGGAGAAATCAAATTTTATACCCTTCGGCATGACTATCTTGGTCAAATCGACAAGTCACATCAAAACAGCTTAGCTAATACATTTAATATGTGATAATCCACAATTTCTATTGTATTTTTGCTCTGTATTGCCATGATAGTCGTATTATACGATTTAGTAAATCAAAATGCACATATTTTGAGCAAAGGTTTTAATTCAATCGTCTTCAAAATTAAAAAGACTGAATTATACAACAAAATGAAGTTATTAGAAATATTATACCTATTGAAACAAAAAGAGCTCAAAAGGTTTTATAAATTTTTGCTTTCTCCTTTTTTTAATGATGGCTACAATGCCGCTTCCATCATTAAACTCTTCGAGTATTTGAGACTGAATAAATTCGACCTACAAAACCCTGCACTTGCCAAAGAAGCTATGTTCGACCACATGTTTGTGGACAAAGATATGACGAAACATAAACTTGATTTAGATAGGCTTTTATCTGAAATATTAGATTTATTGGAACAATATCTCACATTTGAACAACATCCAGTAACCGAAACACGATGGCAAAGGGAGCTGTCAATGGCAAAATTTTATAGAAAACATGGCTTGGTAAAAAGATTCGAAACAGCCATTGAAGCAGCTCAAAAAGAAATAAAAAAAAATCCTTATCGAGACAGTCAGTTTTTTTATCAAAAATTCTTGTTGGCACAAGAAGAGTTCGAATTCCAAAGCTTTTTTAATATCAGACGGAATGATGCAAATCTTTTGGAAACCCATCAAAATTTGGACATCTTCTACGGTATGCTTAAATTGAATTACTCCTCAATTCTTCTGTTACAAGGCACTATGACGGAAATTGAAGCAAAAGATACCTTCCAAATTGTAGAAACGATTAATAATCTTTTGGACAGTAGTTCTTATCTCATGACGCCAGTAATGGATATTTACTACAAAATTTATCAACTACTTCATGATGCATCTGATGAAAAAATGATTTATGAAATTGAAAATTTAATTCAACAGAATGAATCACTGATTACACCTGATAATATGAAGGATATTCAAGCTTTTTATCGCACTTTTTGGGTAAAACGATATGTTAACTTGAATGCACCAGATGCGCTCGTTGACTTATTTTATGTCTATGAAAAACATTTAAATAAAGGTTATTTGTATAGAGATGAAATGATTTTTTCTTCTACGCTACAGACGCTTACCAATATTGGTCTGAAACTGAAAAAATTTGAATGGGTAAAAACCCTGTTAGACAATCATAAACCGCTGCGCATTGTTGGGAAAGATGATACTTTTGAAATTCATAATTTCCTATTGGCTAATTATTATTTCAGTAAAATGGAATATGACAAGGCAAAAGAAATTTTAGTATCACTCAAATTTAAGGATATTTTCTATGACATTCAGGTCTATTTCTCAATCATAAAAATCTATTATGAACAAAATTCACCGCTTTTAGAAGATAAAATGAATGCCTTAAAAGTAAAAGTCGCCCGTGGTAATTTACCTGAATCTAAAAAAGCATTTTTTTACAATTCACTGAATAAACTGACAATCATTCAACGGCTAAAATACGTTCCTGATAAACTGCAAAAATTAAATGTACTCGAAGAACTCAAAAGCTCAAAGATATTTTCTGAACGCGAATGGCTCATAGAAAAAGTGAATGAATTACAATGATTGAAAATCAAGGCTTTATCACCATCGGACGATTGTTCCGCGACCATTCACTCCATGAACCTACATACAGTTTAGGGATGTCCATACCCGCATAAGCCATTGCCAACAACGTATGACACGCCGTTACACCTGAACCACAATGCACAATTACTTGCGCAGCATCTCTTTCATTCAAAGCCTTTTTATATTTTTCACGCAATACAGAAGGTGGCAAAAAGTACCCTTCGGCATCTAAATTGCTGCTAAACGGTATGTTTACGGCATTTGGGATATGTCCCGCAATCAAATCTAGGGGTTCAAACGCCCCATTGTATCGCCCGTCTTCGCGGACATCGATGATGAGACATTGTGCATTTTGTATGGCTGTATCCACTTCAACTATATCTGCCGTAGGCAACTGCCAGGTATTTGCTTCATAATTGGCGGAAATAACCCGTTTGGGGGCTTGATTACTGAGGGGGTATCCTGCACGAATCGCAGCGTCCATGCCACCATCTAATACTTGAACCGAATCGTGCCCAATGGACTTTAACATCCACCAAAAGCGAGCAGCCGCATTTGCACCATTTTTATCGTCATAAATGACAACGTGACTGTCAGGTGTAATGCCTAATTCTGACAATACTTGATTGAAATGTGGGAAATTAGGCAACGGATGCCGTCCACCGTCAGCTGCATCGGGTTTTATATCAGCCAAATCGTTGTTCAAATCAACGTGAAACGCACCCTCTAAATGGCTTGCCGCATATGTTTCTTTTGCACCTGAACGGGCATCTACAAGCACGAAAGGTGTTGTTTGCTTCAAAACCAACAATTCTTGTGGTTTGATGATGGGTAATGGATTGTTTGACATGTGGGTTTTATTTTTGTTTAGTTTATTAAGTATTCAATAGAAAGTAATCGTGTATTTTGAATCGAATTTTTTAATGATAGTTTCGACGGCTTCTTTGAGTTTTTCTTCGGATTCATA
>JAYTUQ010000221.1:0-6364 GCA_043744455.1 Saprospiraceae bacterium
TGCGCGCATCTATGGCTTGAACAATGTTCAAGCAGGTGAACTCGTCGAGTTTGAAAATGGCACTCAAGCGATTGCCTTGAACTTAGAAGAAGACAACGTAGGTGTCGTATTACTCGGTTCGCCCGATGGTATTAAAGAGGGTTCAACTGCACGTCGGACAAGCCGTATCGCTTCGATTCAAGTAGGTGAAGGTTTGGTGGGTCGTGTTGTCAACACTTTAGGTCAACCGATTGACGGTAAAGGTCCAATTCCGGGTGTGAAGTATGAAATGCCTTTGGAGCGCAAAGCACCAGGCGTTATCTTCCGTCAGCCTGTAAACGAGCCGTTACAAACAGGCATCAAAGCGATTGACGCCATGATTCCAATCGGTCGTGGTCAACGTGAGTTAATTATCGGTGACCGTCAAACGGGTAAAACGGCGATTGCGTTAGATACAATTATCAATCAAAAAGAATTTTTTGACCGCGGCGAACCCGTGTTCTGTATATATGTGGCGTGTGGCCAAAAGTCGTCAACAGTAGCGCAAGTTGCCCGGGTTTTAGAAGAAACAGGTGCGATGGCTTATACGGTTATCGTCGCTTCTTCTGCTGCTGACCCTGCACCGATGCAGTTCTACGCACCATTTGCAGGTGCTGCGATTGGTGAGTTTTTCCGCGATACAGGTCGTCCAGCCTTAATTGTTTATGATGATTTGTCAAAACAAGCGGTGGCTTACCGTGAAGTTTCATTGTTGTTACGTCGTCCTCCAGGACGTGAGGCGTATCCCGGTGACGTTTTCTACCTCCACAGCCGTTTGTTAGAGCGTGCTGCAAAGATTATTGCGAACGATGGCATTGCTAATGATATGAACGACTTACCCGCTTCATTGAAAGCAGCAGGTATCGTCAAAGGTGGTGGTTCATTGACGGCTTTGCCAATCATCGAAACACAAGCGGGTGACGTTTCTGCGTATATCCCAACCAACGTGATTTCGATTACAGATGGTCAGATTTTCTTGGATTTGGCTTTGTTTAACTCAGGTGTACGCCCTGCGATTAACGTTGGTATCTCGGTCTCTCGCGTAGGTGGTAACGCTCAGATTAAGTCCATGAAGAAAATTGCAGGTACTTTGAAACTTGACCAAGCGCAATACCGTGAATTGGAAGCGTTTGCTAAGTTCGGTTCTGACCTCGATGCCGCCACAAAAGGTGTTTTGGATAAAGGTTCACGCAACGTGGAGTTGTTGAAACAACCACAATATTCGCCAGTATCTGTTGAAAAACAAGTAGCAGCTATCTATTGCGGTACGAATAACTTACTTCGTAATATTCCTATTAACAAAGTCGGTGCATTTGAAGAGGCGCTTTACTTAGCACTCGATGCCAGCCATAAAGACTTGTTGGAAAACTTCCGTAAAGGCAAGTTGGAAAATGCTGATTTGGAGACTTTGAAGACATTGGCGGGTGAAATCTCTAAGCAAGTGTAGTAGCTATACCACAATCAAGTAAAAATTAAAAATATTACAAGATATTGAAATAGGATTTAAATGGTCTTATCTTTATGAAAAAATCAAGATGTATCAAGTAGAACCTGTAGACTTAGACAGTGAAATATTAGAATCCAATCAAGACTTAATTGACAATGATTTGGCTTCAATATTAGGTGAAACAATTAAGGTCTATTCAAGAGATTGGACTGTGCAAACAATTTATGACCAGATTGTTAGGGGTAATATTGATTTGAATCCTAAATTTCAACGAAGAAATGCTTGGAAAGACCCCCGAAGAAGTCTGCTAATAGAATCTCTTATTCTTGATTTACCTATACCTGAAATTGTACTCGCAGAAAATCAAGATAAAAAAGATTCTTATGTTGTATTGGATGGGAAACAACGCTTACTAACAATTTTAGGGTTTATTGATTCTGAAAATTCAAAAATTTGGGATAATCCCAAAATTTCAGGACTTGAAATTAAAGAAAATTTGAACGGTAAAAGTTACGCAGATTTATGTAATGATGAACTATTAGCACCCGAAAGACGTGCTTTTGAAAATGCAAGTATTCGTTGTACTGTTATATTTAATCAAAAATCTGATGACTTACTCTATCAAATTTTTTATCGACTTAATTCAAGTTCTGTTCCTTTATCTATGCAAGAATTAAGACAAGCATTGAGGAAAGGTGAATTTTCTGATTTTTTAATATCTTCAACCAACGATGCTCTTAATTTACAGCCTATTCATAAAGTATTAGGTTTAAATGAACCTGATAGACGACTTTTAGATGCTGAAATAATTTTGAAGTTTATAGCATTTAAATTGTTCAGTAAAGATTACCGAGGAAATTTAAAGAAATTTCTTGACGATGCAATGAAAGAATTAAATAAAAATTGGACTTCCAATGAAACTCAGGTAAAACAACTTTATAGCGAGTTTAATGAGTCTATTGAGAAACTTTCACTTGTATTTGGTAATTATGTTGAAATAGGAAGGTTGAACGACAAACGTTTTAACCGCAATGTTTTTGATGTTCAAGTATTGTATTTTTCACTCCTTAATAGAGATTTAGTTAATGCGAAGAAAAATGATTTTGTTGCTGCGTATAAGACTTTTTGCAGCACAAATGCTGATTTTTTGGCTTCATTGAAATCAAGTACATCTACAAAACAGAACTATGTTAGACGCTTTAAAACGTTTGAGGAATTGGTTAATCAAACCCTCGATACCCAGATTAATCAGCCCTTTATCAGCTACGAACTTAGTTGATGATGAATATAGAAAACTTGATGAGCGCGTTCAACTATTAAAAACAACTTTTATAGACCCGCTTTCAACGACAAGTCTTAGACCTACTCCACAAGACGAGGAGTTTGCAAAGGCTTTCGTATTACTGTTTCATGCGTCTTTGGAAGATTATTTTGAAAATATTGCAATTATTTTATCTCGTCGCTATATTGTGAAATATCGCAACAATGATTTTATTACAAACGACGATTTAAGCGATATATCACAACTTAATCAAAAGATAAAATCCCAAATTGAGACGTATTTAATGATTGTTGCTTATGCTGCCTTTGAGCGGTCATCAGGAAATGAAAAAATAACAGAAGAATTTGAGCAACTCCAAAAAGATTTAAAAGATATAAAAGGTGACAGAGATATTACAAATGATAATTTTATATCGCTTAAAACTATTTCTGTTTATATTAATAAAATATTAGAAAGATCAAATAATATTCTTTTTAAAAGTTTTGGAGAAGATAATCATGGTGTATCAATTAAATATATAGCACCTATTTTACTATCTGTTGGCATTAATGTTAATACTAATTTGAGATTGCAAAACTCTCTACGTCTTGTTGCTTATAATCGAGGGGATTATGCACATTTAGGTAAAAATACCAAGATAACAAGAATAATGAGTCAAACAGATTTGATTGATTGTATGTCTGATTGTCTAAGTTTGTGTGAAGAAGTTAAAATAACAGCAAGTTTAAAATTTAATTGACCCCCTCAGTATAATTATTAAGTGGATAGCGATTATTGATTCAAATAATCAATAATCAATCAGTAGTGTTTAAAGGATTAATTTTTATCAAGAAAAAGTAATGTTTTTCAAATTAAATTTTGTGAGAGTTATTTTCGAATATCAAAAATGAAAGCTAATTTTTTGATTTTCAATCTATTATAAAAATGACTTTCACTAAACTAAAAATGTAAACAGAATATTATTAATCCTTTGAACACTACTGATAATCAATCAACAATAGTCAAATATAAATGGCAAGTTTAAAAGAAGTCCGTATCCGCATTGCGTCGGTGATTAGTACGCAACAGATTACAAAAGCGATGAAAATGGTGTCGGCGGCGAAACTCCGTCGGGCGCAAGCGGCTATAGTTCAGATGCGCCCTTATGCTGACCAACTCAACAAAATGCTCGTCAATATCTTGTCGAATCTCGACGGCGATGCTGAAACATCGTTTGGCATTGAGCGTGATATTGAAAACGCTTGTATGGTGGTCGTGACGGCAAGTCGTGGCTTAGCAGGTGCCTTTAATACGAATGTAATCAAAGCAGCCGTAGCGACTATTAATGAAAAATACGCTAAACAACGTGATAACGGAAAATTAACCATCGTGTGTGTCGGAAAAAAAGGCTATGACTATTTCCGTCGCCGTTATACCAATTGCACCATTATCGACCACGTGGAGTTGTATAATTCATTGAATTTTGAGAATGTCAAAACACTCGGTCAATTTTTGATGGATGGTTTTGAACAAAAGAAATTTGACCATATTTCTGTCGCTTACGGACGTTTTAAAAACGCTGCAACGCAATTCCCCGAAAGTGCGCAGTTTCTACCCGTTCGGAAATTAGAAGTTCAGCCAGGCGCTAAGAAGTCGAAAGCTAATTATATTTTCGAACCAGACCAACAGCAATTGTTACAAGAGCTCGTCCCAAGTATCTTACAGACCACATTTTATAAATACACACTCGAGACACAAGCCTCGGAACACGGTGCACGTATGACGGCAATGGATAAAGCGACTGAAAACGCGAACGAGATGTTGAAAAACCTACGTATCAACTACAACAAAGCACGTCAAGAAGCTATTACGAAAGAATTGTCTGAAATTGTAGGCGGTGCGGCTGCTTTAGAAGCGTAATCTATTAGTGGATAATGAATAATGGATAATGAAAAAGTAGGCAATTCGGGGTTTTCCCAAATTGCCTATTTTTTTTGTAGAATGGGGTTTATACTGAGGGGGGTATGTTTTTATCTTTTTCGAATTTTCAAGTGAAAATCAAGTGTTTTTTAAACTATTCGATATGAAATGTATAGATTTGCCTTGTAAAAAATAAATCTAACAAAATGGCATTAGGCGACCGCACCGTTCTCAATCCGTTCAAACCTTTGGTAAATAGATTACCTCAAGGGTTTCGCAACCGCGTTTTTATCATACTCGTCTTCTTTTTTGCATGGATGTTGTTTTTAGATAAAGCGAATGTCTTTACCCAAGTCAAACTCTCTCGTACGGTTGGTAAATTGCAAAACGACAAGGTCTATTATCAAAATAAAATCAAAGAAGTCGAAGCACAACGCCTTGATATGGAAAGCAATACCGAAAAATTTGCTCGCGAACGTTACTTCATGAAAACCGCCGATGAAGATGTTTTTGTCATTGACAAAAAAAAATAAGCTCTCATACCTAAAACATATAGAAATCTATATATTTTTGCACCGCAAGAACGGAATATCAAAATTCTCTCATTCATTCACTCTTTCACTCATTCGACATGTCAGTATTAGTCAATAAAAACTCCAGAGTCATTGTACAAGGCTTTACGGGAAAAGAAGGTACATTCCACGCTGAACAGTGCATTGCATACGGTACGAACGTTGTTGGCGGCGTTACACCAGGCAAAGGTGGCAGTACGCACCTCGACCTGCCTGTTTTCAACACCGTTGAAGAAGCTGTAATCAAAGCCAAAGCGAATGTCACCCTTATATTTGTGCCTCCAAAATTTGCCGCAGATGCCATTATGGAAGCTGCAGAAGCAGGGATTGAAGTTATTATCTGCATTACTGAGGGGATTCCCATTCAAGATATGATGAAAGCTAAGGCTTATTTGAATGACAAATCTTGTCGTCTGATTGGACCCAACTGCCCAGGTGTTATCACACCAGATGAAGCAAAAGTGGGCATTATGCCTGGTTTTGTCTTCAAAAAAGGACGTATTGGTATTGTTTCAAAGTCGGGTACATTGACGTATGAAGCAGCTGACCAAGTGGTAAAAGCTGGTTTAGGCGTTTCTACAGCCATCGGTATCGGCGGCGATCCTATCATTGGGACAACGACAAAAGAAGCCGTTGAAATGTTTATGAACGACGACGAAACTGATGCCATCGTTTTGATTGGCGAAATTGGTGGCAGTATGGAAGCCGACGCAGCCCATTGGATTAAAGAAACAGGCAATAAAAAGCCAGTTATTGGTTTCATCGCTGGTCAAACTGCACCAAAAGGTCGTAAAATGGGTCACGCAGGTGCAATTGTTGGCTCTGTTGATGATACTGCTGAAGCAAAAATGCGTATCATGGGCGAATGTGGGATTCATGTCGTTAAATCACCTGCCGATATTGGTGCAACGGTCGCTCAGGTCATAAATGGTTAATTTTTTATAAATAAGTAATTATGCCTAATTACTTAACATTATTTTTAGAAAAATAGAAAAGCCCATGCGCATTGCTTGGGCTTTTCTATTTTAAAAATAACATAATAAAGTGAAATTAAGTATTCAATAGAAAGTAATCGTGTATTTTGAATCGAATTTTTTAATGATAGTTTCGACGGCTTCTTTGAGTTTTTCTTCGGATTCATAATCT
>JAYTUQ010000222.1:0-24096 GCA_043744455.1 Saprospiraceae bacterium
ACAATCTCTACCCTTGATATTTCAGTTGGTTATGAGCATTATGAGTTGGGAATTTTTCTTTATTTTGGTTGAAAGACACGGTCAAATACTGAGGGGGGATAATCTCGAAAGTGCGATTACGAATGTGATGCGCAATTTTTTCGGTTTTTTTGGATGCACCACATGGGCATTGGCTTCGACGTGCAACACGATGGTGAGTAATGTCATTGGTCAAGGTTTGCAAGACCGTGTGCTGAAAGTTGTTCATATGATTATGGCTATGAGTGTTAGTTTTGCCTTGGTTTTTGCCGTTTTTATCAATATTTTTCCTGAAATGCTGTTAAATATTTATGGTCAAACTGCAGAGTTTATCAAAGAAGGCGTACCGATTGTCCGCATTGTGTCGGGTGCGATTATCGCGATGTCACTGGGTGCAGTCGCCTTAAATGGTGTCAACGGAACAGGGCAAAGCCGAGCCACGTTGTCCATTGAAATTGTTGCCATCTTCATTTATTGCATTTATGTGTGGTTGGTTTATGAGCATTGGCGTATGCCTTTTTTTGTGGGATGGTTGTGCGAGTTTATTTATTGGTCGTCTATTTTAGGCATGGCTTATTTTTACTTGCAGCGTGGTCAATGGAAGGGTAAGGTGATTTGAGGGTTTAATTTTTGGACACTGATTGGCGTAATTTTGATTGATTTACGCTGATTTTTTGTTCTTTTAATTGAATAAAAACATTAATTTTGTCAAAAAGTAATACAATGGAATTATTAGCAGTAACAGTTAAATCTGATGAGGCGGCTCAATCCTTAAAAGCATTTTTGCAAACGATTGATTACATTGAAACAGTCAATCAGGTTTCTGATAAGTCAAGTAAGTCTTCGAGAACTTTTGCAAAAGGCGATTATACTGCTTCTGAAAAACCTTCAGACTTCGCGGGTATTTGGAAAAACAGAAAAAAAATAGATGCTAAAAAGCTGCGTCAAAGAGCATGGAAAAGAAAAAAATGATACTGTGCGATACAAACATACTAATTGATTTCTTTCATGGCGATGACGGGGTTACACAAGAATTGGATTATCTAACTTTTGACCGTTTAGCCATATCTGTTGTATCAATAGCTGAAATTTATTACGGTATGCGTAAAAAAGAGTCAGGTTCAACTCGAAGTTTGATTAGAAAGTTTAATCATTTGCACCTTGATAAAGAGATTTCTAAACTTTTTATTCAATTTGTTCTAGGCTACAAACATATGCGTATCGGTGTTCCTGATGCCTTGATTGCAGCGACTGCATTGGTGTATAACGTAGAGATTTACACCCATAATCGAAAAGATTTTGATTTTATTGAAGATATAAAACTTTACAATCCACGTTATTGAGGCATAATTTCGGTAAATAAATATTCTGGCTTATTATATAAAAACCAATATCCATGCCCACCACATCATTAAAATATCTCCTCGTCTTCACAACGCCAATTGTTGTTTTCTTTTCCTTATCAATGCATGGATTATGGACATATTTTGCCCTCATTTTTGTATTTTTTTTTATTCCACTTTTAGAATTTCTGTTTAAGGGCAATGAAAACAATTTAACAGAACTCGAAGAAGCCATCGCTTTGGAAGATAAAATCTACGACTATATTATTTGGAGCTTAGTGCCGATACAATTATTGACATTGGTTTACTTTTTAGTGCGTGTGTGTGACCCCTCAGTATTTTACTACGAAAAAGTGGGTATGATGACCGCTTTCGGCATTTCCTGCGGCGTTTTGGGTATCAATGCAGCCCATGAATTGGGACATCGGATAACCAAACACGAGCAATTAATGAGTAAAATCTTGTTGTGTACCACCTTATATATGCACTTTTTTATTGAACACAATCGGGGACATCATAAAAATGTGTCCACCGACGAAGACCCTGCTTCTTCAAAATACGGCGAAAATTTGTATGCTTTTTTCGTTCGTTCTGTGCGCGATAGTTGGTTGTCGGCATGGGAAATTGAGAAAAAACGGTTGGCGAAAGCGCACCAAAACTTTTGGAGTGTACACAACGAAATGCTTGTGTATCAAATCATACAAGTCATTTTATTGGTCATAATCGCCTTGATTTTTAATATTGAAACACTATTTTGGTTCATCAATGCAGCGATTATGGGCTTTTTGCTTTTAGAAACCGTCAATTACATCGAACATTATGGTTTGCGAAGACAAAAAGTAACCAATAAACAATATGAGCCAGTTTCGCCTATTCATTCCTGGAATTCTAACCATGCTTTGGGTCGCATTTTGCTGTTAGAACTCACCCGCCATTCTGATCACCATTATAAAGCGACGCGTAAATATCAAATTTTAAGGCATTTCAATAACAGCCCTCAAATGCCATCAGGTTATCCTGCGATGATGCTTTTGGCACTTGTGCCGCCGCTTTGGTTTAAGGTGATGCACCGACAAATTGCAGCATTTCGCCCTAATTTATCACACCAACTTTAATCCAATGACCAAAAACCACGACAGTATTCCCAATGTCGAACATAATGGCATACACCAAAGCGTCGCGTCCCCAAATCCCTTCGATAATTGGGAAGGCAAACAAGCCTGTATTCAGCCCACCTGCGCCCATAGTCAATAATCCACGCATATCGTTTGGATATTTTCGGAACACAAACCAAGCAATGAGCAACATGGTACTGCCAAATAGCAATGTTAAGAAAGGAATCAGAAAAAGTGAACTTTCTAACTTTATTCGCATCGTTGAAACGACCATCAAAGCGGGAAAAGTGGTGTGCATCAAAAAGCGAGAAATGGTTTTCCCTTCTTTTTCGCTATAAAAAGTCATATTGTTCAACCTAAAAAATCCGCATTGGCGAATTCAGGATTGGGATATGTGTAAAATCCTTCGCCTGTTTTCAAACCCAATTTGCCTTCATCAACATATTCTTTCAACAAAGCGGCAAAACGAACGCTGCGGCTGTCCGTACGCGTTTTGACGACATGCCACGCCGTTTCCAAACCGATGGTGTCTAAAATACCGAAGGGACCCATGTTTGATTTAAAATTTCCCATCCACGAACGGTCAATATCTTGAATGGAAGCAATCTCACGCGTCCGTAAATCACCCGCCGCGCCCAAAATCGCCATCAACATTTGATTGAACAGATAACCTGGATTTTCTTTTTGAATTAACACTGGAATTTGATGAATCGCCTGACCAAAATCTTTGAGCAAGTCAATCACCCATCCCTCTGTATCCAAATGCGGCATTATATCCACCACATTCATCGTAAATACATCGTGGAAATGGAAAGCACAAAACATATGAGGTCGCCCCGTCTCCTGTGCAAACAAAGAGGGCAATAAATAAGAGGTATTGGTCGTCAAAACCGTATGAGATTCGAATAAAGGCGCAAAAGTTGCCCATACTTTTTTCTTAATATCGAGGTCTTCCGTCACCGATTCGCTGACTAAATCTATGTTTTTCACCGCTTCTTTTATATCCGTCGTGGTTGACAAGCGACTTTGTGCCGCATCAGCGACCCCCTCAGTAATAAATCCTTTTTTGACAAAACTACGCAGCAATTTGTCTTGAATCGAACGCGCCTTCATCAAAGCCTCATCCGTCACGTCATACATTTTGACGTTAAAACCATACATGGCACAACGCAAACCAATGCGCAAACCCAGTGTGCCACAACCGATGATGAGGACGTTGTTTATGTCTTTCAATTCTTTCATACTTTTGTTGTTGTTTTATTGTGTCACTATTGACCCGAGAAAATTCGTGTCATTTGTGCCATTCGTATTAGAAATCTAATTTTGATAATTGCCAAAGATGCGGTTTTGAAAAGATTTAGTTATCGGATTTAAAGAGAATTTTAAAAAATCCCCTATCCATCCCTCGTTTCTTTCTTAAAAATCTAATTTTACATTTTCTCTTTATATTTTTCATCATTCACCAATCACCCTTTATCATTAAATTAGATGCAACTACTTGACGGAAAATTACTCGCCGAAACCATAAAATCTGAAATCAAATTAGACGTTGATCGCCTCATCGCCACAGGTCGAAAAACGCCACACTTAGTGGCTGTTCTCGTGGGTAATAATCCCGCAAGCGAGGCTTATGTGGGCAACAAAATTCGCTCGTGTGAGCAAGTCGGTTTTAAATCGACGCTCATAAGGCGTTCTGAAAACGTAACACAATCAGAGATTTTAGCCATAGTCAATGACTTAAATAACGATGCAGATGTGGACGGTTTTATCGTTCAATTGCCGTTGCCCAAACACATCGATGAATCTGTCGTCACTTTAGCAATTGACCCCAGCAAAGACGTTGATGGCTTTCATCCCACCAATTTTGGGCGTATGACACAAGGTTTATCTGCCTTTTTACCCGCAACGCCTGCTGGTATTCTCGAAATGTTGAAGCGTTATAATATTGAAACAAGCGGCAAAGAATGTGTGATTGTCGGTCGTTCCAATATTGTCGGCACCCCCCTCAGTATTTTGCTTTCGCGCAAAGGTTGGGACTGCACTGTGACGGTTGCACATTCGCGCACGAAAAATTTAGCCGATGTTTGTCGCCGTGCCGACATATTAGTCGCTGCGATAGGTGTTGCACATTTCATCAAAGCCGATATGGTTAAAGAGGGTGCAGTCGTGATTGATGTGGGCATGAATCGCATTGAAGATATAACAAAAAAAAGCGGTTCGCGCCTCGTGGGTGATGTAGATTTTGATAATGTTGCGCCCAAAACAAGTTATATCACGCCCGTACCCGGTGGTGTGGGGCAATTAACCGTTGTTTCATTATTGCTCAACACATTAAAAGCCGTGCAAAACCAATAAAATGGGAAAAAATGGATAATGGATAGTGGATAATTTATAACGGATAATGGATAGCGGATAATGTTAGTAATTATCCATTATCCGTTATAAATTATCCGCTATCCATTATCCGTTATAAATTATCCACTTTCCACTTTCCATTATCTATTATAAATTATCCATTAAATTATGAACTATTACGCCATCGAAATGACAACCCCTCAGTATTCAGAAGAAAAAGCTGAGATAATGATTGCCTTGTTGAGTGATTTGCCTTTTGATACCTTTGAAGTAGCAGAAACGGCACTAAAAGGCTATATTTTAGAGAAAGATTGGACAGAAAACGTTGAAAAACAAACGGCGGAAGTCAATCAAGGCTTTGGTTTTAGTTTTCAGAAAACATTTATTCCCTATCAGAATTGGAATGCGGTGTGGGAATCTAATTTTCAACCCATTCGGGTAGATGATTTCGTCGGTTTACGTGCAGATTTTCATCCGCCTACTGAGGGGGTCGTTTTTGATTTGGTGATTAACCCCAAAATGGCTTTTGGAACAGGACACCACGAAACGACTTATATGATGATGCAATTAATGCGCGACATAGACTTTGTTTCCAAAAAAGTATTGGATTACGGCTGTGGTACGGGCATTTTAGCCATTTTAGCGTCAAAATTGGGCGCAACGGATTTAGAAGCGGTAGATATTGAAATAGCGAGTTATGACAATACCCTTGAAAACAACGTCATCAATGATGTGCACAACATCAAAACTTTTTGCGGCACACTCGATGTCATTCCTTCTTTTGATTTTGATATTATTTTAGCCAATATCAATCGCAATGTTATTCTGTATTCCTTTTCTGATTTAAAAAGACGATTAAAATTGGGCGGTATGATGCTCATTTCTGGTTTTTTGAAACAAGATGAACACATCCTTTTAGATGCTGCCAAGAAAGAAGGATTCCAACACATCCGAACCGAACATCGTGGGAATTGGCTGTGCATGAAATTGAATAATTTATAACGGATAATGGATAATTGAAAATGGATAATGGATAGCGGATAATGGAAAATGAACACGTATTTCCCATTATCCGCTATCCATTATCCATTTTCAGTTATTCATTATATAATTTCATAGCCGTTTTTATCGTTTTTAACACTAAAATCCTATACTTTGATTCATTCGTATTGAGAAAATGGATGAATTTTTGTATTTTAGTGCATACACTTTAGTATTCACCAGGGGTTCATTATTATACAACATTCACCGAGTGTTTTAAACGAAAATTAAATGTTTTACCGCATGAAGAAGCATATTCTATTCCTTTTTACTTTCTTTTTATTCTCACAAATCAATGCCCAATCGTCTTCTGTAAAGACGGGCGATACGGAATCACCTATCGAATTTCTTAAAAAGTTGGAAGCCTACGTGACGTTGAGTCAACAACAGGTGTCCGTTCAGACATACAAAGAATTTGAAAAAAAGTTTAAAAGTGGCGGTTTCACCGATGTCGAAACAACTCGATTGATGGCTGTTTGCAACGATATGTTGACGGCACGCTTGAATGCAACGCCCTATTTTGTGGATTTTTTGCAGACCAGTAAACTCGTTCAGTCGGGTGAAAAGGATTCTCGATATGAAAAATGGTTGACTGTTTTTGAGCCGATGATTGCGGACGCGTTGCAAGTAAAAAAATACGAACCTATTCGGCAATTCCTCAATTTTTCAACCAGCTTTTTTGAATCTAATGCTTTGTATTTTGGCAACAATACGATTAATTGGTTTGCGGACAATCGCGATTATGTTTGGAAATTTGAGAATGGCACCCCCTCAGTAATTTGGGAAAAGTTGAGCATTTTAGCGGTCTATAAAAAAGATTCAATCGGCATCAAGAATACCAAAGGCGAGTTTTTTCCTGTAACAAGAGAATGGAAAGGAAAAGGGGCAGAAGTGACATGGGAGCGATTCAAAAACAACGAAATCGTTTGTAAATTAGCGGACTATACGATTGATGTAACAAAAGGGTTTTATAAAGCCGAAAAAGCGGTGTTGAAATATCCTGCCTTGTTCCCCAATAAAAATATTGAAGGTGTATTTGAAGATAAAGTCAATTTTGGTAATGCCACCGTTGAAAATTCTTATCCCCGTTTTGAATCTTATGACAAACGCTTGAAAGTAAACAATATCGGTAAAAACATTCAATACGAAGGCGGTTTTCGTTTGTATGGTATGACGGTTTTTGGCTACGGTACTGCCGACCAAAAAGCCAATTTAACGATAAATAACAGCAAAAAAGGAAGTCGTGCTTTTCGGTCAACGTCAGAATTGTACGTCATAAGAAAAGATGAAAGTATAACGTCTGAAAGTTCTGAAGCCGTTCTTTACTTCGGTAAAGATTCGATTTACCACCCCTCAGTAAATTTGAGGATGATTGTAACAGATAATGTTTTGTCGCTCGATAGGGGCGAAAGAGCCAGCCAACGGTATCCATTTTCAAACTCTTATCACCAAGTCAATATGGATTTGAATAAAATTAAATGGTTTATTGACAAGGATTCGATTGTGTTGGGCGACAAACAGCCAGGCTATGGTATCAATAGCAATAAAGCAATGTTTGAATCTTTAAAGTTTTTTAGTGAGTCTGATTTTCGAAAATTACAAAGCATTTCGACTCGAAACCCTATTTCTGTCTTGAAAATGTACAGCGACCAAATGCAAAAACGCATATTGAATGCAGACGAAGCCGCGCGACAGATAAATCCTAAGATGGACGCAGGCATGATTAAAAGCCTGTTGTACGAAATGGTGTCCGATGGTTTTGTGAATTATGACGCCGAAAAGAATATTTTAGAACTAAAAGATAAAGTATTTCATTACGCCTTAGCCAATCAAAAAAAAGTAGATTACGACGTTTTGCGCTTTATTTCAGAGACGACAAAAGAAAACTCTAATTTTTTCCTCATGGATACCGCTATCCGCATCAATGGCATAAAAGGTATTGAGATGAGTAACAAGCAAAAGATTAGAGTCGTGCCGCGTGATCAAGAAGTTATCTTAAAACGCAATCGCAATTTTGATTTTGACGGACGTATGTTTGGGGGATTTGCGTTGTTTTATGGCGATAAATTTCATTTCAATTATGATAACTTTGATATCACCGTTGATTCTCTACGTTATCTTGACTTGTATTTGAAAACGGGTGAAGACCAATACAAACGCCCGATTGCCTCGGCTATTAATTCAAGGCTTGAACATTTGCGTGGCGTGTTGTTGATTGATGCACCTAACAATAAATCGGGGCGTGAAAATATTCCGATGATGCCTTCTTTTCAGTCCAAAGATTATAGTTATGTATTTTATGACTTACCAGAAACGCAAAGCGGTGTTTACAAACGTGATTCCTTTTTCTTCAAATTAAACAAATTTAACCTTGATGGATTGGACAGCCTCAAACGCAGTCAGTTGAATTTTCCAGGAACAATGGTTTCTGCTGAAATTTTCCCTGATTTTAAGGAATCAATCATTTTACAGTCCGATTCGTCGTTGGGCTTCGTCACACGCACCCCTACTGAGGGGTTCCCGCTTTATCGCAAAAAAGGCAATTTTGTGGGTGACGTTACCCTCAATAACAAAGGTTTTTTTGGCAAAGGTTCTATCAAATATCTTGGCGCAACCATTGAATCTCAAGACGTTATATTTCACCCAAAACAAATGATGGCGAGTGCCAAAAGTTTTGATTTGGCAGAAAACAGCAAAGATAACGTGCCAAAAGTCTCCGCTCCCGGCGTTCAAATTAATTGGTTGCCCCGCAAGGACTCGATGTATTTGACCTCCAAAGATTCGGCATTTAAGTTTTTTCCGTATGGCAAGTACACAATGCGCAATACCATCATTTTGACACCGAGCGGTGTGAAAGGCATCGGTACTTTTGAATGGGAAAAGGGTTTTTTGCAGTCAAAACTGTTTTCCTTTGGCAGTCAATATATTCAAGCCGATACAATGAGTTTGAGTATCCGAGCTTTGTCTAATTTGTCTGATCAATTGGCTCTTGATACAAGGAATGTGCGTGGCAAAATTAATTTCGATACCCAAAAAGGCTTCTTCAAATCCAATTCTGAAGATGGGATGACCAGTATGCCCGGTGTAAAATACACGACCACTATAAATGAGTTTGATTGGGATTTAAAATCTGAAATTATTGATTTTCATGCCGATGGCAAACCTGCCTACTTCGTCAGTGTGGATAAAGAACAGGATTCGCTTAATTTTTTGGGTAAAAAAGCCTCTTACGACTTGAAATCGAATTTTTTGAAAGTCGGTGGCGTGGATTATATCAAAACCTGCGACGCTTTTATTTATCCTGATTCCAGCAAAACACAGATTCAATTGGGCGGTGCTATGACCACTTTGACAAATGCCCGCATTGTGTGCGATACAAACACCAAACACCACGTTATCAATCGCGCAACGGTCAATATCAAAGGACGGAAGGAATACACGGCTAATGGTTTTTATGAATACAACGTGGCGGGTAAAAATCAAGAAATTAAATTCGACAACATCATTGGGCAACGTGTCGGTGTCGGTAATCGCAACCAAAAACGGACAGAGACATCAGCAACTGGCACGGTCAAAGCAGAAGACAATTTTTTGATTGATAAAAAAACAACGTTTAAAGGGACGATTGCCTTGTCATCAGGGAGTAAAAATCTCCGTTTTGAAGGTTTTGCTCATTTTGAACATGAAAACTTACCCGAACGCCCGTGGTTTAGTATTTATTCAAATGCCGACAAAGCGGATTTGGCATTGAACTATAATCTCCCTAAAAACGAAGAAGGACAGAATCTGAACACAGGTATTTTTATCAGTAAAGAAAATGCGGTTGCTTATCCTCGTGCGATGATGCTTTTGGGTTTTGCAAAAGACCGCCCAATTTTAGATGTTAGAGGTGTTTTTAAATACAATACTAAGAATGATCAAATCATTTTTGGCGATTCCAGTAAAGTAATCGGTAATAGTTTGCAAGGCAATAAAATGGTTTATGACAACAAAACTGGGGTCGTCAATGCGGAAGGAAAACTGGGTTTGGGTGGCAATTTGCAATACATCAATGTTTTAGCGGCAGGTACCGCAAAAACCAAGTTTTTGGCATCTACCCAAGAAATCAGAGACTCGAATGGCATCAAAGGTAGCCCCCTCAGTATAGAAGCTATGTTTGGCATTAAAATGCACATTCCCGAGAAATTATTGAAAATAATGGCAGCCGATATTCAAGCGGGCACATTTGATGCGCCCGATTCTGACTATAAAAAAGATGATTTTGCGGACAGAGCCTTGGCTGAATTCATTCCTGATGAAAAAGATTACAAGAAGACCGTTGCAGAAATGAAAGAAAAAACGCTGTCATTGCCTGATAAATACAACGACTACAGCTTTTTATTCAGTCGAGTCTCCATGCGTTGGAATCAAGAGTTACAAAGCATGGTAAGCTATGGTTCGAAAGCAGATTTGAACAGCGTTCTCGGTATTCCAATTAATAAAAAATTGACTGCGTGGGTAGAGTTTAAAATGCCTTCCAACAACGATGACCGCGTCTATGTTTATATCAAAACCGCTAATGATTTTTCCTACTTTTTTGGATATCAAAAAGGCGTATTGGGCATCACTTCCACCAATCCACGCATGGAAGAGGAGTTCAACAAGATAAAACCTAAAGAACGCATCGCCAAAACCAAAGATGGCGACCTTGAACTGCAATGGGAAGATGCTGGAAAAGGGGAGATGTTTGTGCGGCGTATGCAAAATGCGCAAGGAAAATAAGATTGGTAATGGCACACAGATTTTACGGAATAGGTATAGTAGACGGAAATGGAATAGGTTTTTTATTTTTTTTGCAAAAAAAAGCAAAAACCTATTCCATTTCCGTCTACTATACCTGAACCCAAATTATTGTATCGGAAAACACGAATATTCCCCTGTTGAAACAACTTCTTTCGTTGTCAAGTCAAACACCATAATCATGGCATAACCTACGCCAAAACCCTGTTTTTCCCATTTATCCTTATCAGGACAAACCGAAGCCATCAAACGAATATTGCGCGTATCGATAGGCGTTTTATAGGTCAATTTATCTTGTTCAATGGTCATTTCTGCTTCATATTTCGCTTCGTGAATCAGCGCGTGTTTTTTCAAATCATAAATCAAAACAGAACGTCCATTCGGTCCAGTGCCATTGTCTACAAACAGGAGGTCTTTTTTGATGCCGAAAAAATGGTGTGCATCAGTATTTTTGATGTTAAAAACATCTTTTTTATCTGTTCCAACAATGGAGATGTCTTCGCCAACACCTTCTTTTGAAGCCATCGTACTGACTTTGTACGACGCATAACCATACGTTTTGCCGTCTTTAGTTTCTTCTATTTGGGCAACGTCAAAGCCTTTTATGCCCACATTTGTATCTCGTTGTATCGGCATATTGTTTGTTTTTGAAGAAAAAACCTTTCCATTTTTCTGTTCGCAAGAACTTAAAAAAAGAACAAGGCTAAAAAAAAGGATATTTTTCATAGTGAATGTTGTAAAATGATAAAAAAAGAAGTTTAAGCAATTTAAAATTAATGTTGTCAACTTAGTACATTTATGTTGTTATTAATCACATAGATAAATAGGGGTTTTCAGATAGAAAACATAGTTTTTGATAAAAAAGCTATAAAAACTATGTTTTCTATGTGAAAACTCCTATGTTTCTATGTGATAAGGAAACATTGTTCTTCGGATTACTTCAAATCCAATTCCGCACCAATATCTTTCACCTTTTGTTGCAAATTGGCATAGACCGCGTCAAAGTCCTCATTGCGCGCCAATTGAGCAACGACACCCACATAAAACTTAATTTTAGGTTCTGTACCCGATGGGCGACACGTAAATTTAGTGCCATCGGCTGTAAAGAATTGCAACACGTTGGAAGATTCAATACCCATTTCTCCCGATGGAATATCCAATGTTTGACCATTTTCAGTGCGTTTCAAACTTTTGTAATCATCAATGCGAATGACAGACGAACCTGCCAAATACTGAGGGGGTGTCGCGCGGAAATTCGCCATCATGTCTTGGATTACTTCTGCGCCCGTTTTACCTTTTTTCGTCAATGAAATCAATCCTTCGTAGTAAAAACCGAATTTTTTATAGACTTCCATCAACATATCGAAGAGGCTCAAACCTTTATCTTTGGCATACGCCGTCAATTCTGCGATGATACCACAACTGGCAATCGCATCTTTATCGCGCACCGCATCACCTATCAAATAGCCATAACTTTCTTCGCCACCGCCAATAAACTGTTCTTTTCCTTCCAATTCGCGGATAACTTGAGCGATGTATTTGAAACCTGTGAGCGTATTGTAGCATTTGACACCTGCGTCTGCCGCCATTTTGTCAATAATATCCGTCGTCACAATCGTTTTGCAAACAAATTCCTTACCCGTCAGTTTGCCTGCTTCTTTCCAGGCTTGCAGCAAGTAATAGATGAGTACTGTAGCCGTCTGATTGCCATTGAGTAACTGAATTTCGCCATGATGATTTTTAGCTGCAATACCGACGCGGTCAGCATCGGGGTCAGTACCCAACACCAAATCGGCATCAATTTCTCTAGCTTTATTGACCGCCATAGACATAGCTTCCGCTTCTTCTGGATTGGGATAAATAACCGTCGGGAATTGCCCATTACCTTTTGGTTCGGCTTGTTCAGAGATAACAGTGACGTTTTCAAAACCCATTTCCGATAAAAGACGTGGAACGAGTGTTACGCCTGTCCCATGAATGGGTGTATAAACAATTTTCAAGTTTTTTTGACGTGCAATTGCCTCTTTTGAGATAGACAACGACAACAAATGCGCAATGTATTTGTCGTCAATTTCTTTATCAATTAAATGTATTTTGCTGCTATCTCCTGCGAATTTTATATCTTCTAAGGACTGAATGGCATTCACTTCGTCGATGATATTTTTATCATGTGGCGCAACGACTTGCGAGCCATCGTCCCAATAAGCCTTATAGCCATTGTATTCTTTTGGATTGTGCGAAGCCGTCACAACCACACCACTTTTGCAACCCAATTGACGAATGGCAAAACTCAATTCGGGTGTTGGACGCAAACTGCTAAATAAATAGACTTCAATGCCATTTGCAGAAAAAATATTAGCAATCACTTGTGCAAATTCATCAGATTTTATGCGACAATCATGTGCAATAGCCACGCTGATTTTTTCACCTTCAAAATTTTTATTCAAGTAATTTGCCAAACCTTGTGTCGCGGCACCGACCGTATAATTGTTCATTCGATTCGAGCCAATTCCTAACAAACCACGCAGACCGCCCGTGCCAAATTCCAAATCTTTGTAGAAAGAATCCGTTAATTCTGTTGTGTTGTTGTCGTTGATTAGTTTTTGAATTGTGGCTTTAGTTGTTGCGTCGTAATTACCTGTAAGCCATTGATTTACTTTGGATTGTACTGCTGTTTCGAGCATAATTTTAAAATTTTTAGTTTGATAGAATGGAAAAAGAGGACTTTATGCAAAAATAAAAATTAAGTTGAGAATAAGCCTGAGTATAAGGATATAAATCTTTGGTCTTGACACTGTTTTTTAAATCAAATTATCATGCAGATTAAAATGAAAAATTTAAAAAAAGAGGTCTAATACTGAGGGGTGGGATTTTGGAGATGTCCCTCTTTCAAGCAATAAAAAAAGAAAAATAGACGTAAAACCTTTCGGATTTTATACCTTTGAGTATTAAAATGAGGGCTTTTTATGAATAAAAAACTAAAAACAATAGACCTTTTTGCGGGTATTGGTGGTATCAGATTGGGTTTTGAGCATTTTGGATGTGAAAATGTCTTTACTTCTGAATGGGATAAAGACGCTCAAATCATGTATGAAGCGAATTTTGGAGAAAAGCCATTCGGCGATATTACAAAAATAGCACCCGAAGATATACCTGAACATGATATTTTATTGGCGGGTTTTCCTTGCCAACCTTTCAGTATTATAGGGAATATGCAAGGCTTTGCAGATACGCGAGGCACTTTATTTTTTAATATTGAAGAAATTTTAAGGATTAAAAAACCTTATGCCTTTTTGTTAGAAAACGTAAAACAATTAAGGACACACGACAGTGGTCGAACATTTAAAGTAATACTTCAAAAACTAGAAGAATTAGGCTATCATTTGCATCACACCGTTTTAAATGCCTTAGATTTTGGCTTACCCCAAAAAAGGGAAAGAACAATTATAGTCGGGTTTAGAGAAAACATATCTTTTAAATTTCCAAGAAAAACAGGGGCTTTTGCTTCATTAAGCGAGGTGTTAGAAAATGATGAAGAGGTAGATAAAAAGCTTTTTGCATCAAAAGACATTTTTGAAAAAAGACAATTAAAGATAAAAGCAGAACCTTTCTACCCCTCAGTATGGCATGAAAATAAAGGCGGAAATATTTCGATTTTACCCTATTCATGTGCATTAAGGGCAGGCGGTTCTTACAATTATTTATTAGTGAATGGCAATCGGCGTTTATCTTCAAGAGAGTTATTGAGACTACAAGGTTTTCCAGAAGATTTCAAAATTATTGTGGGTTATGGTGCCATGAGAAAACTAACTGGAAACAGTGTTGCCGTTCCCGTTTTCAAAGCTGTTGCCGAAGAGATGGTTAAATCCATCAATAATCAAAAAATCAATCGTACATTCAAACAACTTTCTTTGTTAGAACCACAACATGAATATAATTGAAGCCAAACAGTCCATTGATAAAGTTATTGCAAAAGCAAGGGTGCATCTTTATAAACCAATTCAAATTGCAGAGATTTTATATCAAGACCGTATGATAAATGATATTGACCTCAATGAATTAAAAACATATCGGACAATTTCCAAAAGATGGCGTGACATCATTTGCAATCAATTTTTAGGTCGTTCAAGCACTTCTTCTGCGCGGTATCAAGATGATATTTTCAATGAAAATGCTGTGCCACCTCATGTTTTGTATTTATTGGGCAAAGAGAATAGAGACAAAAATGGTATTGTAGAAGCCTATATTTATAGACGTTTTGCTGCCCGTTTTACGCAAATGTCAAGTGGTTTAAATTATTGTATTACACATGATAAAAGCAGCTTTCAATTATCTGAATTTCTTTTACTGTTTTGGCACGAAGCAGGATTGAGGAGAAGCATTGACAAACTATATGAAATTGTTGTGTATTCGCTGTTTTCAGCCATTGTTTCAGAATTAGAATTAACGGTTGAAGTTTCAATGAATCCCAATAAGCAACCGATATTAAGAGAATTTGAAGATTTTGCAAAAAGAGTAATTAACCTTGAACCTGATGTGACTTCTTTTAAGACAACTGCAAAACTTTTCAGAGTCGGTGTTACGAATGCAGCAGATAGAGGCTTAGATATGTGGGCAAACTTCGGTTTAGCTATCCAAATTAAGCATCTTTCATTGAGCGAAGAATTAGCTGAAAATATTGTCAATTCTGTTAATGCTGATAGAATAGTCATCGTTTGCAAGCAAGCTGAACAAAAAATTATTGTGTCATTACTTAATCAGATAGGTTGGAAATCGCGAATCCAAAGTATTGTTACAGAAAATGATTTGATAGATTGGTATGAAAAAGCATTAAGAGGTAAATATGGGGAACAAATTGGCGAGAAAATGCTTCAAATTCTTTCAAAGGAAATCAAAGTCGAATTTCCAGTTACAGAAAATATCGAATTTTTAAAGTTCTTTAATGGACGTGGATATGATAAATTGATAGATCCGATTTGGCAATAACACCCCCTCAGTAAAAAAACATTATGCACTCAAAAAAAATAAATTTGCCCTAATAAATATACGCTTTTTAAGCTTTTCGAGCGTAGCGAAACGAGTAAACTATTTTTAAAAAGCCATTCACCATTCATCATTACCTATGTCTTTACCTTTTACAAATCAAACGGCTATCATCACAGGTGCAGGATGTGGCATAGGCTTCGAAATTGCACGGCAATTGGCATTACAAGGCGCGTCCGTTTTGCTGAATGATGTGGATGATGATTTGGCGCAAGAAGCGGCGGAAAAAATCCAACAGCAAGGCGGTCAATGTTTGGCTTTTGGCGGCGATGCGTCTGATGTTCCTTCTATCAATTTGATGGTAGAAACAGCAATCCGTCAATTTGGTCAGGTCACAATTGGTATTGCGAATGCCGGGATCACGCATTTCGGGCGTTTTTTGGATTATACACCCGAAGCCTTACAAAAAGTAATGCATGTCAATTTAAGCGGCAGCTTCTTTTTAGCGCAAGCCGTTGCCAATCAAATAGTTAAGCAAGGAACAGGTGGCAGTATTCTATTTATGTCGTCTGTTACAGGTCATCAGGCGCATAAGAATTTAGTCGCTTATGGCATGACAAAAGCAGGTTTAGAAATGCTTGCCAAAGGCTTAGTTGAAGAATTGTCAGAATACAAAATTACCGTCAATGCCCTTGCACCAGGCGCAACTATGACGGAACGTACCTTGGATGACAACGATTATATTGCAACATGGTCGCGTATTACGCCTTTGGGCAAACCCGCAACAGTGAGCGATATTGCGCATGCGGCTTTATTTTTAGTCTCACCTTTGTCACGACACATCACAGGACAAAATTTGATTATTGATGGCGGATGGACGGCAGTAAGTCCTTCACCTTATTAATGTGTCGTCATTCATCCATTTTTTTATCGAAAAAATATTACATACTGAGGGGGTATATCATTTGCATTTCCAAAGTTCTATAACTATGATTTTAACATCTATACGCGATGCGCTCGTGTTTTGCTATAAAATAGGCGCAAATTGGACAACTCGATATATGTTATTGAGTCAAATGGTTGAAAGAGGATTAGCCGTTAGGCATAAATATTTATACAGCCGAATTGTTGCCAATCAAAAAACAAGGGCATTTGAAGTGCGCATACCTAATGTTAGGCAATTGTATTTGAGAACACAGGATATGCCCATGGTGCATGAAATTTTTAAGCGCGAAGATTATCGTTTGCCGCTTGAAAAATCGTTGAATGAAGCTGCAGTTGTTTTAGATCTCGGGGCGAATATTGGTTTAGCAAGTATTTTTTTTCAGGAACACTATTTTCCAAATGCTCGTTTTATAGCTGTTGAACCTTCGCCTAAAAATCTGGCAGTTTTGCAACAAAACTTAGCAAATAATATAGAAAAAGCGGAAATAGTACCCGTTGTTGTCAGTCATAAAATCGGTTTGGTGCGTATTGACGATACGGAAGTTGGCTTTAATGTGCATATTCTGAAGCCCGAAAAGGCTCAAAATACTGAGGGGGTGGTAGGCACAGAAGTTATTGCTTTGACATTGCTTCAAATTATAGAAGATTTGAAAATAGAACACATTGATGTATTGAAAATGGACATCGAAGGGGCAGAAAAAGAGGTCTTAAATGATGCTGCACCATGGATTTCAAAGGTTAAAATGATGGTTTGTGAACTGCATGGCGACTATACTGAAACACATTTGCGCCGAGATATTGAACCTTTTGGCTTTGTTGTTTCGAAAGCGAATGCCAAACATCTCTTTATAGCAAAACGGGTAGAATAATTATGCTTAATGGAAAATGGATAGTGGAAAATGGATAATCTAAACCATTTTTAATTGAGTATATTATGCGTTCGCGGAACAAATGCATGGAAATTTACGAAATTCTTGCGGGGTATAAAAAAAGAGGCAACGCTCGCAAGCATTGCCTCTCGTATTTTCTCAAAACCTGATGGTTCTGATTATTTTTTCTTCTTCGGACCTGCTGATGCTTTTGCTTCTGCTGCTGCTGCTGCACGCATAGCACGCGGGATTTCGATAGTAACGACAGGAATCGCTGATGACATAGAGACTTCAATGCCTTCAACAATGTCAATGTCACGAACACGAGCCGATTGACCCAACTCCAATTTTGAAACATCGAGTGTCAATTGATCAACCAATGTTTCAGGTGTACATTTGACGCTGATTTTACGGATGCTTTGAAGCAATTTACCACCTGCTTTTACGCCGGGTGATGTGCCAAGCAAACGCAAAGGAAGGATAACCTTAATGGGCGTGCCAGGAATTAATTTCAAAAAGTCCATGTGAAGGATTTTTTCATTCACTGGATGAAACTGGACATTTTTGACAATCGCTTGGTGTGTTGCACCATTTACCGTCACTTCTACGGTTTTGAAATCGGGTGTAAAAACAAGGTGACGGACGTCAGACCATGTTGTTGTAAAGTGAATATTTTCTTTACCACCGTACATGACGCACGGAATAGCATCGTTGTGACGCACAACTTTTGAAGCGGCTTTACCCACAATATCGCGGACTTCAGCGGTTAATTTAAAACTTTCCATTTCGGATTTTTTTTCTTTGTTTTTTATATTTTTTATCAGAAACCATCTTTCCCTGAAAAAGACGCGCAAAGATAATGTCTTTGTGCGAATTTTGAAGTAAAAGTTTGTTTTTTATAAAGATCTTTATTATCAATAAAGACCAAGACAGTAAAAAAGTTTCTCAAACTTATTTTCTCTTGATGATTTACTTGCATAAAAGATAATTTTTATTAAAATTGCAATTCAACCACAAAACAATGAATTTTATGCAAACAGAAACAGCTGTACATCCAGAAAATACGGACATTGAAACGCCCTATGACATGCCTTATGTGCCAAGAGACGTGAGTTGGTTGAGTTTCAATTCCCGCGTTTTGCAAGAAGCAAAAGATCCCTTAGTGCCTTTGATGGAAAAGATAAAATTCTTAGCCATTTACTCCGCCAACCTCGATGAGTTTTTTCGCATCCGCATTGCGCAACATCGCAGTTTGATTCGATTGTCTAAAAAAACGAAAAAAGAATTAGATTACAATCCGAAACAAACTTTAAAGGCTTTGTTGAAGATTGTGAATGAACAACAAATAGAATTCAGCCGCATTTTTATAGACGAAATTATTCCAGCATTGCGTGAGCATAATATTTTTATGCTCCGCCGCTTGGATTTAATGAGTGAGCAAAAAGTCTTTGTAGAGGCTTATTTTCAAGAAAATTTGTTGCCTTTCGTACAACCCGTTCTGCTTGTTAAAGATAAAGTCCGCTTTTTTTTGAACAATGCCGCTTTGTATTTGACGGTTGCCTTGATACCAAAAGATAGTTATACGTCGCGGACAGAGTATGCGATTATCAAAATTCCGAGCGATTTCTTACCACGTTTCATCGAATTGCCTTCTAAAACAGGGCATCATGAAATCATTATGCTTGACGATATCGTCCGGCATTCTGTCTCATATTTGTTTCCTGGATATGATATTGTGGATACCTATTCAATCAAATTGACCCGTGATGCAGAATTGTATATTGATGATGAATTTACAGGCAACTTGATATTAAAAGTCAAATCGGGCTTACAAAAACGCAATGTCGGACCCGCCTCTCGTTTTGTTTTTGACCGCACAATGCCTAAACAATTTCTCGATTTTTTAAGCGATACGTTTGATATCGAAAAAAGTGATATGTTGCCTGAAGGACGTTATCACAACAATTTTGACTTTTTTAAATTTCCAGATTTTGGCTTGTCGCAACTCAAATACAAGCCGATGTCGCCCCAAGCTTACCCTATTTTAGAGGAATCCGAGGACTTCTTCGGTGCTGTTGCGAAAAAAGAGCATTTTTTGCATTTTCCATATCAGAGCTACGAATCGGTCATAAAATTTTTTGAGGAAGCTTCAGAAGACCCCTCAGTAACGCACATAAAAATCGTTCAATATCGCGTAGCGAAAAACAGCCGCATCATGCGAGCCTTGATGAAAGCGGTGGAAAACGGCAAACAAGTGTCCGTCTTTATTGAAGTCAAAGCCCGATTCGATGAAGAAGCCAATATCAAATGGGGCGAAGCCTTACAAAAGGCGGGTGTGGCGGTCTATTATTCTATTCCAGGTATAAAAGTCCATTCAAAATTAGCTTTGGTGAGCCGGAAAGAAGGCCGTAAAGAAAAACTATACGCCTATCTCGGTACAGGTAATTTTAATGAAGATACAGCAAAACTGTATTCCGATATGTGCATTTTTACAACCGATGTCAGATTAACAAAGGAAATGGCGCGCATTTTCCGCTATTTGGAAACATCTAAAAAGGAAGGAATTCTGCCATTTAAGCATTTATTGGTGGGGCAATTTAATATGCGTGAAGAATTCGTCGCTAAAATTGACCGTGAAATTGCGTATGCAAAAGCGGGAAAACCTGCGTCCATGATTCTGAAATTGAACAGTATTTCAGACAGAGATATGATTCAGAAATTATATGATGCATCAAAAGCGGGCGTAAAAATAAAGATTATTGCGCGAGGTATTTGTTCTCTTGTTCCGGGTATTAAGGATGTCAGCGATAATATTGAAGTCATCAGCATCGTTGACCGATTCTTGGAACATGCCCGCATTTTTATATTCAACAACAACGGTCAAGAAGAAATTTATTTGTCCAGTGCCGATTGGATGACACGTAATTTGTCGCATCGTGTCGAAACAGCTTTTCCTATCTACAATCCTAAGTTTAAAGAAATTATCAAGCACGTCATTGATTATCAATTAATGGATAATGTTAAATCGCGCACAATCAATGCAGAACAAGACAATCCTTATCGTCGAGATAATAATGATTTAGCTGTACGGGCGCAAATTGAGACGTATTATTACTTCAAGCGTTTGGAGATGGAGACTGTATGAGATGATAATTACGAAATCTTTAAGATTTCGTAACTCTATGTTGTATGATAAAACAATAGCCGATACCCCTCAGTATTGGCTTTCGTTTTTATATAAACGTTAAACCCCAAAGACAGGTTAAAGTCTTGTTAATTAAAGCAAATATATAAAGAAAAAAACGAACTTGGTGATGCATTTTAAAAAAGACAAATCTTCTTCATTTACCATTAAAATCATAAAAAATGAAGCCAAAACTACTTTTTTTTACCTATTTCTGCTTTTTATGGGCATTTACATCTTGCGATACCAATAATGTCATTAGGACTTACACCGATGAATTTAAAGGTGGTACAAAACTGCTGATGAACCAATATGTTCGACCCATTGACCCACGACATTCGCCTGTCCAAATGGCGATAATCACTTATGAAAAGGAGTTGGTAAATCCGAAACCCGATGCTTTTAATATGTATGTTGTTTTTTCACGTGGGGCGACAAGTTTTGATGTCGGGCGCAAAGGATTTATTAAAATTGGCGATTCAATTTTCGACGTTGAAGCAAAAAGTATGCAAACTGAATTGAAAACGGGCATAAACGATACTTCTACAACAACAACCGACAGCACAGGCACACATACGATTGCCTCATCTGAAACCGTGCAGTGGTTGAATGATAAATTTAAAATTGCTTTTACGCCTGAGATGGTGGCAGCTTTACTGAAAAGCAAACTGATGACGATTCGTTTTTATTCGGGACCAACGCCCGTTACGTTTGTTGTTGGGGATTACAATTATGGGAAATTACGCGAGTTGATTGAGCGAAAATGAGACCCCTCAGTATTTTATAGATGCAGAGATGTGAGACAGGATTACGATAACATATCAGCATTTACAGTGTTTTTTTATCAATTATATCCTATCTTATTTTTATCCTATCTTATTGAAGGAAAAAAGAGAAAATTTTTGTCAATGTTTAGTAAAAATACATAGTGGCAGGAGAGGTTGATCTACTTGTATCTGATATAGATTTGCCTGATTTAGATAGTGTCAAGTTTATCAGAAGCCTTGAAAGTCCACCGCTTGTCGTATTCGTATCTGAACAAACCGATTACGCTGTTGAAGGATTCGAAATTTCTGCAACAGATTATTTATTGAAACCTGTGGAATTAGACAGATTCTTGAAATGTGTCGAAAAAGTTCGACTGCGTTTTGAGGCAAATAAAGCTTTAGAAGCAGGTTACAAGAAGGAAGAGGAAGAGTGCTTTTTCATTAAAGTGTAACATAACAATGTGAAGTTGAGCTACAAAGAAGTCATTTATTTGAAATCAATGGAAAACTATGTTCAAGTTCATACGATTTCGGGTCTTGTTCACACCGTTGTGGCAGCATTACGCAATTTTGAAGAACAACTACCCCCCTCAGTATTTTCGCGCATTCATAGGTCTTTTTTGATTAACAATCGCTACGTCCATACCATTTCTCGCGAAACGTTGACGCTTGTCGGTGACATCACGATACCTATCAGTTCACAATACAGAGAGAAAATACATCGTGATATCGTAGAAAGAAAAATGATTCGAAGAGATTAAATACTGTAAAACTATCTCCTTTTTAAAAAATGTGGCATGTAAACGGGTAATCTTGTCTATCTTCCCAAAACATTAATCATTGTATACGCCATTAAAAATGGTTTGCCTAATTTAGTTTGTGTCATTTACGCGTATTCAATGTTTTAGATTTTCCATTCTCCGCTATTTATTATCCATTAGGTATAGTCACTAAATAAGGCTATCCAGAGCTATTATTTGGCGTTTTTTAGAATGAAGGGCTTATTTCATCAAAACCCCAACATGTCCTTCATCGAAAACACCCCTTTTTTACCCAGAAGCCATTCTGCTGCCAAGACAGCACCTGTTGCAAAACCTTCGCGTGAATGAGCCGTATGCGTTATTTCAATCGTATCAATCGCCGAATCGTAGGTAACAACATGCGTGCCCGGGGCGGGGTCTATACGTTTGGCAGTGATATTGATTGCTTCAGCCGACCCCTCAGTATTGCATACCCATTTTGTTTTTCTGGACACATTCTCTAAAATGCTGTTAACCAACGTGATAGCTGTACCGCTGGGTGCATCGAGCTTTTGGGTATGATGCGTTTCTTCCATCCGCACGTCATACATGGGGTAATTATTCATCATCAAAGCTAATTGGCGGTTGATTTCAAAGAATATATTGACACCGATGCTGTAATTCGACGCATAAAAAAAAGCCGAGTCGTTTTGGAGACACAATTGAGATACCGCCTGGTAGTGGTCTAACCAACCTGTTGTGCCACTCACCACTGGCACTTTTGCTGCTATACATTGTTTCATGTTTTCAAAAGCAGATTCAGGTCTTGTAAATTCGATGGCAATGTCGGCTTCACCAAGGCGTTTGAAATCCTCTGTATTGTTGACATCAAGGTGGAGTACGATTTCATGCCCGCGCTGAACGGCAATATTTTCAATCGTTTTACCCATTTTTCCGTAACCAATAAGTGCTATTTTCATAAGTTAAAATTATAATTTTGACAAAGATGTGACAAATAATCAAAAATTTGTCCAAAGGACGAGTGTCACTGCTAAAAATATTTATTAACACGATTGGAAGGACCCGTTTACGACTTAAATGCGTTTTCGGGTTTTTTTTATTTTAAAAATAAAGCAAACCGAATATTCGTCTCTCATTAAAATTCTATAAGTTTGCCACCCGTGTTTTATAAAACGCGCAAAAGTAAGCAAAACACTTATTGACAAGTGTATTTTCCCGTAACGAAAACTATAGAAATGAATATTAGAAAACTTACAGCAGAATTTATAGGCACTTTTTTTCTGACCTTAACGGTCTGTATGACGTCCTTTGCAAAGGTGTCAGCCGATTTGCAACCCCTTGCAGTGGGTGTGGTGTTGATTGGTTTGATATATGCGGGCGGATATATTTCGGGGGCAATTTTTAATCCAGCTGTAACATTGGCTATTTTATTGCGCGGACGTATGAACATTAAGGAAGCGGGCGCATACATGGCTACCCAATTTTTAGGCGCTGCTGCTGCCGCTTTGGTGACGATTGTACTGACTTCAACAAAATCCATTGTTTTTCCGATTGAACCACCCCCTCAGTATTTTGGCATTATGCCCGCTGTTATAGCTGAAATTTTAGGCGCATTTGCCCTCGTTTGGGTCGTTTTGAATGTCGCAACGTCAAAAACCATAGACGGCAATAATTTTTATGGCTTGTCAATCGGTTTTACTATGACGGGTTTGATTTATACATTTGGCAGTGTCTCTGGCAGCGTATTTAATCCGGCTATAGCCCTCGCTTCAAATATGACTCAGTTGAGTCAATGGGCGAATCTCTGGATTTATTTAGTCGGGGGTTTTGGTGGCGCAGCAATTGCCGCTTTTGTTTATAAATATATTAATCCTGACGAATAAATTAGTCATTAGTCATTAGTCGTTAGTCATTACAATACAAGCGAAGTCCCTTT
>JAYTUQ010000223.1:0-1644 GCA_043744455.1 Saprospiraceae bacterium
GAACAGATTCCATGCCCATGATTTTCAGTTCCGGCGTTTCGTTGCGAACACCTTCACTATCCCAAACATAACAGGCGTAATTCTTCTTGGCCCGCCACAGCGCTTTCTCGATAATGTTTTCGCGCTTCATGTGTAGGGTATTCGAACGACAGCGCATCTCGTTGGTCAGGTCGTCAAAAATGACCTTGAACTGCGGGATGATAACCTTTTCGGAAAACTCATCAAGAGCATCGATCTTTTTGGTCACAGATGTGAACTTGCCGCGTTGGACAAATTGACCCAGGTTCAGGTACAGCGAGTCCGTGTCCGACGCCACAATATAATCGATACCGCTCGTGTTAAAACGCGTATTCAAAAACTCGTTCATTTTCTTTTCGGCGCGTTGAATGACAACTTGTCCCGTTAGCGTCACGGCTTCGGCATCATCGGCGTTGTAGAACGTAAAATAAGGATTCGCGACGGCCCCATAAGCCGAGTTAAAGTTGCACCTTTTTTGACAATTGGTAATTGCTAAACTTAGCAACCTCCGAAATTGTTCTTTCTTTTAAATCTAGCAGTTCTTTATCAGACAATTCACTTAAATTCATGAAAGCCTCTTGTTGTTGATGTGAGCAAAACCTTTAAACCCTATGCGACCTTTGATAAATTTTGTTTCATCAAACATATGTTCGAGTATTCTCATGTGTTTGTTGTCGTCTTTCCGTGTCACCCATATAGTTTGTATAAAGTGCGCTGAAGTTTTATCCGAACCGATCATAAGACTAGGTGTGTTTTCTTTTGTTTTGCCGGTATTCCAAGGCGTTTTGCCTGAAACTCGCATTTTTTGTATAGTCTCTGGGGTATGTTTATACCCTTGTCGGTAAAATACAAGTTCTCCTGACATATATTTGGGGTTTTCTATAGACGTTCTAAACAGTTTGCCGTTCAAATCTCGCACAACAACAGTCTTTTGTGTTCTCTTCGAAATTGACATTCGGTTTTTTTGCGTTTTTTCTTTGCCTGTATTTGCGAGTTTGATTTGTTCTATAATATATTTTCTGCCGTACATGTAAAGTATGCTTTTACAACCAACCCTCTTCATTTGATTGAACGCGAACCATTGAGTACCACCGAAAGTTTTTGCCAAAATCCAATGAGCAATGAAATGTTGTCGCAGAGACAATTTTTTTATATTTTGCAAACATTTTGCGTAAGTTGGAAACAAAGATTGAGGAAGAATGTGATGTTTTTCATACATCTCCCCCTCAGCTAGCACACAATTTTCAATAAATCTGAAATATCTCTTTAGATAGTGCTTATTACTTGGTATCTTTTGTGCCTGTATTATTTCGTTAAAGTTCATATTCCTCTTTTTTCTATTTCTTTTTGAATCTTAGTGTGTAGTTTTCTGGCCGCAACCATCTTTGCCTTGTACTCATCGCGCAACTGAAATTGGGAAGCCATTAGCGCTGGCAGAAATCCCAGATTGTCCGTGTCGTACATATAGCCGTTGGCGGCAACCGAGTACGGCTTGTCGTAGACGATAGGGCCGTCGATGAATGTTTGAATGTTGGAATAGGCTGGCCATTTGCCTTGCGCGGTCTCAGGTGAGATATTCCAGCCCATAATGATATGAGGATAGAGTGATGTCAGATCGAACGACAC
>JAYTUQ010000224.1:0-23803 GCA_043744455.1 Saprospiraceae bacterium
CAAAGCCGTTGGTGCGATTACCGAAGCAGATATTATGTTGGCATCGGCTTCTGATGCGATTATCATTGGTTTCCAAGTCCGTCCATCGCTCAATGCTAAAAAAATGGCAGAACGTGAAGGCGTGGAAATCAAATTGTACTCGATTATCTACGAAGCCATTGCGGAAATTCGTTCTGCTATCGAAGGTATGTTGGAGCCAACAAAAGAAGAGAAAATCACTTCAACGGTTGAAGTTAGAGCGATTTTCAAAAATTCAAAAGTTGGTACAATTGCAGGCTGTTATGTTCAAGAAGGAAAAATCGAACGTAAGCAATTCATCCGCGTTATTCGTGATGGTATCGTTATTTTCCCTGTCAAAGAAGGCGCAACAGCAACACTTGGCTCACTTAAACGCATCAAAGATGATGTCAAAGAAGTCCGGTCTGGTTTTGAATGTGGTTTGACAGTCGACAATTTTAACGACCTTGAAGTCGGTGACTTCATTGAATCATACGAAATCATCGAAGTAAAACAAAAATTGGCGGCTCTGTAATAGACCCCCTCAGTATAAAAACAACAAACGCCTGTTTGAGCATAAACCCTCAAACAGGCGTTGTTTTTAATCATCATTCGCAAAGGATTTGTACTTTTGTCCAAAAAAGAGAAAGGATTTCCATTTTATGAAAAAAACGTATTTTGCATCTGACTTTCATTTGGGCGTTAATGCCCGCTTGACATCTCGTGAGCGCGAACAGCAAGTTGTTCGGTGGCTTAATGAGGTGGCAAAAGATGCAGAAGCCATTTATCTGGTCGGTGATATTTTTGATTATTGGTTTGAATATAACAAGGTTATTCCCAAAGGTTATAGTCGCCTTTTAGGAAAATTATCGGAACTACGAGATAGTCATTTGCCCATCTATTTTTTTACGGGCAACCATGATATGTGGATGTTTCGTTATTTCACCGAAGAAATGGGCATTCCTATTTATCGCGAACCCATTATCAGAGAAATCAATGGCAAACAGTTTTTTATTGGTCATGGCGATGGTTTAGGACCAGGAGACTATGGTTATAAATTTATCAAACAGGTTTTTGCCAGTCGAATGTCTCAATGGCTTTTTGCAAGAGTTCATCCAAATTTAGGTATTCACTTGATGCAATTTTTTTCTTCAAAAAGTCGTGACGGTCAAAACATCTCAGTACAAAATACCTTTTTAGGTGCGGAAAAAGAATGGTTGATTCATTTTGCCAATGAAAAAATAGCATGTGAACTGCCTCATATAGACTATTTTATATTCGGTCATCGTCATTTACCCATTGATTGGACACTTCAAAATGGGAAATCACGTTATATAAACCTCGGAGAATGGTTACATTTCAATACTTTTGCCGTCTTTGATTCACAAGGTCTTACATTAAAAACATACGAAAATGAAAATGTTAAAATCTATACAAATCATCATGAACTTCAGACTTAACCTTTTAGCTTGTGTTCTTTTATTTTTAACACCCCCCTCAGTATCGGCGCAACATTGGAAACTTTTTAAGAAAAATGACAGCCTCGACTGCCGTTATTTCTTAACCGACCATTTGAAAAATATTTATATCATCACAAACAAAAGCGAAGTCCTAAAATACGACGGTGAGGGCTATTTTGATAGCCGCTTTTCGTATAAAAAATTTGGTAGAATTGGGGCAGCCGATGTCACCAACCCTTTCAAAATCATTTTATACTATGCTGATTATCAATGTATTGTTGTTATTGATGGTGCCTTAAATCCTATAAAAACGTTGTTTTTAAATGATATGCGTGTTGCCAATGCCAGTGCTATCGCTATGGGTGATTCGGGGTATATTTGGATTTATGACAGTGGCGTGAATAAGATTCTACGCTTTGGCGTGGATGCCTCTGGCTTCAATTTAGCGTATTCGACCCCCCCCCTCAGTATATCAGGTTTGCAGCCTAATCAAATGCTTATTCGAGATAACTTTGTTTATATGAATGTGCCAGAAAAAGGCATTTTCGTTTTCGATCAATTCGGAAAACACATCAAAACACTCGATATTTTAAAGGCTTCAGGTTTACAAATCATTGAAAATCAATTGTTTTACAAACAAAACAATCAATTTTTCAGATTCAATTTACAAACGTTGGCTAAAACAGTGATAAACCTGCCCGAAGGTGTCAGCGGTGATAGATATATACAAATTCAAAAAGGGCGTCTTTACGCACAACGCTCAAGTTCTATTGATGTATATGATGAAAAGTAATTGGTTATTAGGAAATTGGTTATTGGTTGAGTACCAATAACCAATTTCCCAATACACCAATAACCAATTTCCCAGTAACCAATTATTTCAAAAGAGTAACACTCCCAAACTCTGATAAGACTTGGTCTCGACATCTATAACGAACTTTCCATACATAAACCCCTGTATTCAAAGGTTTCCCATTGAAAGTCCCATCCCATTTTTCAAATTTATTGGTCGTGGAGAACATTTTAGAACCCCAACTGTCAAAAATCTCAAACGCATCTAACTGTTCGATGGCATAAGGATTTGAGATAAAAAATTCATTATTCAAGGCATCGGCGTTGGGCGTAAAAGCATTCGGAAAATAGACTTTACCACAATCCAATGTTTTGGGATCAATCACTTTCACTTCCAAAGTATCAATTGCCGTACATTGCGATTCCTTCATCGTCAGAATATATTTGAAAATGCCACCTACTTTGGGCGTAATCGTTGTTGTATCAGATTTGAAGTTCGATACATCGTCACGTGGCGACCACGCAAAATCTGTCGCACAAGTACGTGTAATTTTTGTTTTTATGCTTGTTCCAAGGAATATGATGGTATCTTTATTAGCAATGCGGTCTGGAGCTGCATAAAGTATACTAACTTCTGTTTGGCTCAATGGGCGGTCATAAATCCGCAATTCGTCAAGATAACCTGCAAACTTTCGGTCTGTCGTCTGCAAACAAGGACTTTTCGCAATCGCAAGAGGCGCATCAGAGGTGATATTAACGCGGCGTGTGGCTAAATTTGTTTGCGCCAATCGTCCATTCACATAGAGTGACAATTTATTATAATCTCTTACCACAACAATATGTTGCCAGCACCGACCATAATCCAATCGTTGAATGATAACATTGCGGATTTTGTCATTTTCAGAAACTTCGACGCTCATTTGGTTTGTCGCAGGCGTGTAACGAATAGCAAACGCACTATCAGAAGTACAGTTACGCCGTTTTGAAATGATGTCCAAAGTAGAATTACCGACTTGATTGGATGCTTTGAAGTAGAAACTTACAGAAAAAGGACCTGTTTTGAAATTATCAAACGATGCAGGACCGACAATAAATAAGTCCGTCCGAAGTCCGTCAAAACGCATGGCATTGCCTTCTACGCCACAACCAAGCGTCGAGTCAGAACCAATAAAAGCTTTATTACCGTTACCACTTTTATCCACAATGGGATAGCCATCGAAGGGATAATAGCAGACCAATCCTTCTGCAATATTTTGAGCAAAAGCTGCACAACTAATTGATAACGAAATGAATAGAGTTAAAAGACGCATGTAATCGGTGTTTTATTTTTTTAATATTTCACAGGATTTTTATTCTAAAATCGAAGATTCTTTAACATTTTTGGGGTCATTTACTGAGGGGGCTTAGGTTAGGGAAATTTTATAAAATTTCCCTAACCTTTTGAACCTTTTGAAACCTTTTTGAAAACGTTCAAAAACATATAAAATTTTACATTCCGCCGCCTTTCAACATATCCGCCAAGCCACCAAAACCGGGAGGCAACATAGCTTCCATAGATTTTTGCATTTCTTCTGCTGCTTTTTCACCAGCCTCAGTAAGGGCACGATTCACAGCTGCCATCAATACATCTTCCAGTTGCTCTTTGTCCTGTAATACTGAGGGGTCTAAAATCGAGATATTGGTGATTTCTTTATTGCCATTGGCAGCAACTTTGATGCCACCGACTGATGCTTCTACAATTATAGCTGCCGTTTTTGCCGCCATTTCTGCTTGTTTTTCTTCAAAATTGCCAAACATATTTCCAAACATGATGCATTTATTTTAATTAGTGAAATGAATTTTGATTTAAAAACGCAAATTTAAAATGTTTTTTTCAGCGCCTGCGTTTTATCTTTGGATTTAAAGTATAAACGCTTTAAAACACCTGATTATATTCTTTCTACTATAAAAATTTAGGCTATGTCGCTAATAATTTCTTTTTTATTACCTTTTTTCTTTACATTAAATACTAAAATCGAATGGACTACGCCGACACAGCATAATTTTGGCGATATACTGAGGGGTAGCGAAGCTGTCCATATTTTTACCTTTAAAAACCAAACCGACAAACCTCTTGTCATTGATAATGTGCGAACTGATTGCAGTTGTACGGCTTCTGATTGGGCAACAGCACCTATTTTGCCAAAAGCAACAGGTCAAATAACTGTCTCATTTGATAGCAAACAAACGGGCTATTTTCATAAAAAAGTTACCGTTTGGATTCGAGGACAACGCAAAGCAGAGAAACTTGTCATTGAAGGAACGGTGAAAGAATAACTGATATTGGATAGCGGAAAATGGATAGTGGAAAACGCATAATTGATAATGATTTTATTGTAAATAATTTATTATCAATAATTTAGACATATACAATTTACAACACTTATAAATACTCGTTTTTAAAAATAACTGTAATGCAAACCACACATCTCTACATATTACCTCTTTTTGTTTCACTTTTTTTAATGAAAAATTGTTCAACACAACCGACTAACAACACATCTTCCTTGTCTATGTCCGAATCTCTTGTAACTCAAACCAATACCAACGAAGAGCTGAAAGAAGTTACCGTAAGCCCATCGCCTAAAATGTCAGGATTGAGTTTTGTTGCACCACCTCGACCATTTACAGGAGCAGTGATGAACGAAGTTAAATCCGTCAATGCCGATTGGATTGCGACGATTCCTTATGGTTTTACACGTATTGGAGAAGCGGCGGTGCATTATGCTGACTTTGGTGGGCATTGGTGGGGCGAACGCCTCGAAGGTGTACGTGTGACGATTGATTCGGCACATCGCGCAGGTGTGAAGGTCATGTTGAAACCGCAAGTCTATGTACCTGGTGGTTGGACAGGTGGTTTAGACTATGCGACCGATGCAGAGTGGGAAAAATGGGAGCGTGATTATGAAAAATACCTGATGCGTTTTGTCAAATTGGGCATCGAGATGAATGTAGAAGCCATCTGTATTGGCACTGAATTTAAAATGAGTACGGTCAAAAGAGAGCCATTTTGGCGTGGGTTGATTACTAAAATACGCCAACAATATAAAGGCAAACTGACTTATTCCTCAAATTGGGACGAATATCCAGTTATTCCATTTTGGGATGCTTTGGATTTTGTCGGCATCAATGCTTATATGCCTTTGTTGCATAAAGAGACCCCCTCAGTATCGGAACTCTGTGAAGCATGGAAACCGTATTTTGAACAAATCAAAGCGTTTCAGTTGACTGTCAAAAAACCAATTGTTTTTACGGAATATGGCTACATGAGTGTGGATGGCTGTGCAGGTAAAGGCTGGGAAGTAGAGCAACGTGTTAAGTCCTTAAATATCAATGAGTTAGCGCAAATGAACGCAATAGATGCTTTGCACAGAACATTTGCGAGTGCACCATGGTGGCAAGGTGGTTTTCTATGGAAATGGTTTCCAGATGGGCAAGGGCATGAAGGTTATATCGAGCGGGATTATACGCCTCAAGGAAAACAAGCCTCTACCGTTTTACGAAAATGGTATGGCTCTTATAAAAGAATGTAAATAGTCATTAGTCATTTTGTCATTAGTTTAAACGACCTAATGACAAAATGACTAATGACAAAATGACTAATTCATGCTCAACTTGGAAATTGAGCATAAATATACTGAGGGGGTCATTTTTCTTTAATAATTTTCACTTTACTCGTCATGAGTTGATGTGAAGGAATGACAACACGTTCAGTGTCAGATACTTGTATCGTTATAGCAACATTACTCATTTCGATTATTGTACCTCGAATGCCGTCTATTTCGATAATCATACCTTTTTGAAAATTCCTTTTATTGAAAAAACCTGCTAAAATATTGGACAGCACTTCACGTGATGCAAAGCCGTAAGAAATAGACGCTGCTAATAATATTGCCCCAATGAACATCATCAAATTCGTTGACAGCAAACGCGTATCTACTTTGGCTTGTTCTAAGGCGGTCAAAATGACCATGATAAACAAGACGTAATAAATCACCGTCGAAAGTATGCGCCCTGTGCTAATACCCAATGAACTCGTGCCACTGCGCACAAAATCCCTTACTAAAGTAGAGATGTATGCCCCAATACCAAAAATGAGAATGCCCGTAATGAGGTTGGGCAAATATTCCAAAAAGCGTTGAATTTGGTACGAAACAGCTGTCCAATTCAGCGTTTCTGCTGCTGTTGCGATGATAAGTAGGACAAGAATCCAGTAAATAAACCTTCCAATAATATTACTGGGTGTCAATTGAATACCAGCTTGCTGTAAGAAACCCGTCAGCTTTAATCTTTCGACAAAGCTATCAAATTTGACTGTTTTGAGCAGTCTTTCGAAGCCGCCCGATACCAATCGAGCTAAAAACCATGCTACGAGAATAACAATTACGGCCACCAAAATGCTCGGAATGGTATCCATAAACTTTTCAGCAAAAACACGGAGTGACTCCGCGAATAAATCCCACAATCTTTGCAAGCTGTTCATTTTTATTTATTTAAATATTAATTTTATTTTTACTCCTCCCCCTCAGTATCAAACCTTCTTTCCATGTATTTTTTTTCTAAAACCTTGAAAAGGCGTTCTTTTTCATTCAAACTAAATTCACTTTCGGGCATAGTGTCAATAATTTCAGATTGTGCTTGAATGAATTTGACCGTAAACAAATCAACAATATCAGCGACTAAGCTGGTCGCATCAATGGTGCTGAACACAGCATCTTTCAGTTTAAAATCGGGAATCTCTATCTTTTCAGATTGACGCCTCAATTGTTGAAAGAGGTTGGCTAAATTAGTATCTTGATTTTCCATGTCAAAGGCAGTTACTTAATTTCTTTTTTTTCTAAATCTTTAATCAAATCGGCTAATCGGTCGCGGCTGCGTTTTAAGCGCATTTTTATAGCAGACTCACCGATATTGAGTGATTCTGCTATGTCTTTGACGCTCATTCCGTCTTGATAACGCATCATCAACAGGATTTTATCATCGGTATTGAGCTTTTCAAAAACAACTTCAAGTTGCGTCAATTTCAAATCTTGCAACAATTTATTTTCAAGAGATTCGTCGTCATTCGCTACCGTTTCAAGTTCATATTCAGAATATCCAGAAAAATCTAAGCGTTTTTGTTTTGACAAATAGTCCATACAATAGTTATATGTAATAGAGTGTACCCATAAAGAAAAAGCAGCTGTTCCTTTAAATTTTGCCAAATTCATGAAGATTTTGACCATAATATCGTGGGTACAATCTTTTGATGCTTCTCTATCTTTTATCAAACTCAAGCATTTATGAAAAATCCGTCCCGAAAAGCGGTCGTATAGCTCTTCAAGCAAATGCTGTTCCCCCCTCAGTATGCGCTCGACGATTTCTTCGTCAGTGAGCGGAGGTAGCTTGTCAGATGCTGTTTTTACGGATTTGAAAAGTGCCATGTAGTGGGTTAAGGATAAAAGAGAATAATGGCGAATTTAAAACAAGTTTTGTCTTCTTCATGACATTCAGGTATTTTCATTCAAAAAATTGCTCATTTAGACATCTGTTGGCGGGATTTGCTCTGGAAAGTCTTTCACTGGTGTTGTTTTTCCAAATCGATTCATACCAATTTTCAAAGCACCTATTTCAGTATAGCGTTGAATATTTACAAATTTATGTCCCCACAACACTTCTTCTGCGCCGAAATAAGAGAATTCCTTGAACAAAACTTGACGATGTGCTTCGTCAAAAACTTTGACTTGGACAAAAAACTCCATAGAAGCATTAATAAAAGCCTCGTGCGTCAATCCACTAAGGGGACTAAATTGGTCAATAGGATGAACGACCGTCCACGGAACGGATAAAAAAGGAATTTTCGAGCGCATCAAAGGCAGATTATAAAAGCGTTTTTTGTAACGCCCTTCAACAATTTCTAATTTAATCAAATCTAAAGTGACTTCAACATCCACTAATTTATTTTGATATTCGTTGGCAAGCATAAATTTAATGGCATAACCCCCTAAAAAATGGTCAAAAACCGCTGTTTTACTGAGGGCTACTTCTACACGTGGCTGTGTAAATTTGGTATAAAACAAACCCGTTACGACAGAGAAAAATATCCACCCGACAAAAGATTCAAAAGAAACCATTAAGTTTGTTACAAAACAGGTGGGGTGAATAACGCCGAAACCGACTGTTGTAAAAGTTTGAGTACTAAAGAAAAAATAGTCGACATACCAATATTTAGCGTTCATATTCATACCCGCCAAGCACTCGGTACCACCTATCTGCCAATAAAGAATAGAAAAAAGCACATTAATAATGACATAACTCACAAAGGCATAGAGAAACAACCTCTGCCATGTCATCGTAACCAAAAGATTAAAGATACGAAACGAGTTGAGTGTATCTTTATGAATATTCAATTCACCATCTCGCCGAAGCAAACGAATAGGGAGGGTATGTTTTATGTTGGATCTCAACTTTTTTTTATCCATTGGCTTAGTAACTTTTGTCTCAAAATTATGAAAAATAGTAACTATTATAGAAGGAATAAGCAATGCAGATATAAAAAAGACGATAAAATCCTGTGATGGAATCTTATCGTCTTTTTCATAAAAATTACAAAATAACTGATTGATGTTACGCTAAAACGGATTTACTTCGCCTCTTTTCCCATGTCCAAGCTGTCCGCATGATGTCTTCAATCGTGCGATTGGGCGACCATTCCAATTTTGCTTTGGCTTTGTCATTATTAGCATAAATGGAAACGACATCACCTGGACGACGTTGACCAATGCGGTAATTAAATTTTACGCCTGTGGTATTTTCAAAAGCATAAATGGCTTCCAAAACAGTGACCCCGTCGCCTGTACCGAGGTTAAAAATCTCGTAATTATCTTGATTTTTTTGCTTCAACACATAATCCAATGCCAATGTATGGGCATGCGCAATGTCCATCACATGAACATAGTCCCGGATGCAAGAGCCATCACGTGTATCATAATCATCGCCAAAAACTGTTGTTTCAGCGCGTTTGCCGATGGCGGTTTCAGTGATAACAGGCACGAGATTGAGCGTTGCGTATAGGGGTGATTCGCCCATCAAACCGCTTTCGTGTGCACCCGCTGGGTTGAAATAGCGCAACGAAACGAAATTGCCAAACGGATGAATAAGGGCAAAATCTTGTAAAATGTCCTCACCAATTTGTTTGCTTCGCGCATAAGGGCTTTCAGCTTCTTGACGTTTCGTGTTTTCTGTTACTGGCAATTCCTTGGCATTGCCATAAACAGAACAAGATGACGAAAATATGAGATTTTTAATTTTGAACTCCTCAAGACAGGTTAAAATGTTGAGCAAACTATCGAGATTATTCCGATAATATAATAATGGTTTTTCAACAGACTCACCGACTGCTTTCAAGGCAGCAAAGTGAATAATGCCTGAAATATTTGGATTTTCAAGGAAAATACGGCGTGTTTGAGCCAAATTGCATAGGTCAATTTCGTAATTTTGAACTTTTTTGCCTGTAATTTCTTCAATACTCTTTAATACTGAGGGGTCTGAATTGACGTGGTTATCAACTGTAATGACTTCAAAACCATTATCTATCAAGTCAACAATTGTATGACTACCTATATAGCCACAACCGCCCGTTACCAATACTTTATTCATATTTCGTTGTATATAAGTTTAAAAAATGAGTTAATTCAAGAGGTTTTTTAATAAAAATGATAGTCTTTTCTGCGCGGACTTCACAGCAACAAATATATAATTTTCATGCCAAATAACACAATCTTAAATCCAAGATAATCTTAAATAAGATATAATTGTTCTTTGTCCTTTTTTTTAATGATTCATACTGAGGGGGTCGTTTAATGACCAATTTTTATTTTGCAAAAAAAACCCCTATTGTTGCCGCAATTGTAACAAAGCGACATTTTCAACATGGTGGGTATGTGGAAACATATCTACAGGACGTACTTTCACCACATCATATTTTTCATGCAACAATGCCACGTCGCGGGCTTGTGTTGCAGGATTACAACTCACGTAGATGAGTTTAGGCACTTCCATTTGAAGCAACATTTTCACAACTTTGTCGTGCATACCGGCACGCGGCGGGTCAGTGATAAGGACATCGGGTTTGCCATGCTTCTGAGCAAAATCTGTTGTTAAAATATCTTTGACATCTCCTGCATAAAAGGTCGTGTTCAGCAATCCGTTGCGTTCGGCATTGTCCTTTGCGTCTTCGATAGCGGGTCCAATTTCTTCAATGCCAACCACATGTCCCACCTTGTCGGCTATATATAAAGCGATGCTACCGATACCCGTGTACAAATCATAGACATTTTCGTCGCCTTTAAATTCACAAAATTCAACTACCGTATCAAACAGCCGTTCCGCTTGTTTTGTATTAGTTTGAAAAAACGATTTAGGTCCAATTCTAAAACGCACGTTTCCGAGCATCTCTTCTACATATCCTTTTCCTGAATACGTAATCATTGGCAAATCAAGAATAAAGTCATTCAATTTTTGATTAATACAATAAATGATGGTCGTTATTTGCGGATATTTCCCCCCAATAGCATCCAAAAGCCGTTTGATTTTATCTTCTCTATTTTCTTTAACACTGACGATAATCATAATTTCGCCCAAAGTCGTTATGCGAAACATGATGTGCCGCATAAAGCCTCGATGCAGTTTCATATCATAAAACGACAATTTCTGCTCTTTGCAAATCTCACGAATACCGTTGCGCAACTCATTCGACGGGTCGGGCTGCAACCAGCATTTTTCGACATTGAGGATTTTGTCAAAAGCACCTGGACGATGAAAACCTAAGACATCTTCAAGGTTCGAAATGCTCGTATTGACTTCTTCATGCGTTAACCAACGTTTATTAGAAAAAGTAAACTCTAATTTATTGCGGTAAAACGTGTTTTCAACACAGCCCAAAATGGGTTGCCATTCGCCCACAGGTACTTTGGCGAGGTGTTTAAAAGTGCTTTCAATTTGCAATTGTTTGTGCTTCAATTGCGCTTCATAAGTAATATGTTGCCACCGACAACCACCGCAAAGGTTGAAATGTTGACAAAAAGGCTTTGTCCGTTCTTCTGAATATGTATGGATTCTAACCGTAATACCTTCGCAATAGCCGCCTTTTTCTTTATGTACTTTTACATCAACCACATCGCCCGGCGCGGCATTTTCGACAAAAACAATCTGACCCTCTGTATCACGCCCAACGGCTTTTCCTTTATCAGCAATACCTGAAATGACAACTTTTTCGAGTATTTTAACTTTTTTCTTTTTTCCAGTTTCAGGAGTCTTCTGTTCCATTGCGTTTATAGCGTTTATTTTTTCAATAATTAATGTTAAAAATGGGATGCAAAATTAGTAAAAAAGAGTAATTTTTTTCAAAAAAGGGCGGTATACTGAGGGGGTACATTCTTTTACGGAATTATCTATTTATTGCTTTTATAAATGGAAATCCCTTACATGGGCAATCATGTAAGGGATAAGAAAATTCCATTAGGTTTGAAAAGCTGTAAATATCTGCACTGTTGCCAACGGTTCAAAATCAATGCTTCAAATAAGGCTTACACTAAAATTGTCAAAAAACCAAATATTTTTCTGTTCCATAACTTCTGGAAAGATTTTTTAACTATAATTTTCTCTCCGTAACTTCTGGAAAGATTTTATAAAAAATAAATTGTGAGCGTATTGAAAATAGAGCACAAAAAAACTCAAAAAATATACTTACAGGGTTTCTTGTTTTAGAAAAAAAAAGTCACTCGCTGCCAAGCAATAAGTGACTTTTTTTGGAAAATATACTGAGGGGTGCAAAATATAATTAAGTCGTGTCACCTAAAACGTAAAAAAGTCGTGTCACGTAAATTTAATGTTTTATAATTTGATTGAGTTTACACCAATTTTCAAATGCCGTCAAATCGCCAGCAAGTTCTTTGAAAGTTAAGCCTTTAGTTTGTACGTGTTCGATTAAATGTCCATCAGCATTGAAACAATCAAATCCGTCGAGGTCTCTATTAAAAAGAATGACCAATTCTGATTTCGGTTCAGCCTTTGTGAAGTGGTACAAATATCCACCAATAGACATTGTTCTATTGGCGGCAACTCGCCTAAACCAACGCCCTTTAGCCAAATAATTATAGACGAGAATAAGGTCAAAAATGCTTTTTTCGTCTTGCAAATCATATTTTCTGCCCGAAAAACAGGCATCAGGATTGGCAATTAAGGGAGGCAAATTTTGAGTTACCGTGCTTGGTATATTCTCATTAAGTCTTTTGCGCCGCTGCTGTGTGAAGCTGAAAAGTTCGGTTTCGGTTTCAAAACAACGCCCTATGGTGATTTGTCGATGCATTGTTTGATGCGATTTTTCAACACTTCCTTGTTTTTGCGGTTTGCCAGAAGGCGTGTAATGCAATTCGATATTTAAACCAATTAGCCATAAATGCAGCTTGGTTGGAAAAGGCGATTTCGTCTTATTGTCAAAAAAAGCACTTTCATGGTCTGTCTGCAAATCCATCGGCAGCCCCCATTCCATGAAAGAAAGCCGCAGCGTTGCTTGATAATCACTCGTTTTTGGGTGATTATTCACCGTTTGAAGGTGACAGGGATAGCTCATGACGTAAATCTTATCCGATATATCTCGGATATTTACAAAAGCGACATTCCCGACATTCAAAACGTGTTTCACGCCTTCGCTATCCATTTGCCATAAATGATGGGCGTACAGAGCTTTTACAACAGGCGTATTGGGCAAATCATTACGCTTATTATGCCGTTTAATCTTACCCCTTTGGGAAAGATATTTATCAATAAGGCTGATACTGGGCAGCATTGCTTGACTCAATAACGGATTTAAACCGAGTTCAACTGAAAGCGTTTTTGCACTCCAACCTTCTTTGCCCGTCTCTGGCGGACGATAATAGTCGATTTGTTGCTGCACAAGAGGAGAAAAACTACTCAATAAACCCGTCTTCGGGCGACCCATAACCGTTACTAAAGACTCATTTTTTTTTAACCTTTTGACCCCATTTGCGGACAACTCGTAGGCTTAAATTCAGTTCTATTGACAGCGTTTGGTAGCTTTTACCTGCTTTAACTCCTGTTTCGATGGCTTTAAGTGCCATTAGCCGTGTGTTCTCTTGCATGATGTTTTTTGCAAAGGTGACACGACTTTTTTACGTTTTAGGTGACACGACTTAATTATATTTTGCACCCCTCAGTATTTTTTAATGTTTTATGGCTTTTTCAAAAACGCTACAAAAGTTAGTCCCGCCTATTTTTATTATTTCTTCGCTTGTAAATCCAGTTTCAAACATTGCCTTTATGATGGTATGAAAGAAACCCTCTGTTTGATTTTCCCAAGCGGTATTTGTTTGTTTTCCACGTTGTTTTGAGCCTTCGGGAATTGCCATTTTAGTATCTGTCCCAATACAAACATGGTTAATACCGACCACATCTACCATTGCTCTAATATTTTCAGCGTATTCTTTGGGCGAACCTGCAAGATGTGTCCAAACACCAATAACACCGCCAGCATTTGCGACTATTTTTGCTTGTTCGGGGCTAATTAATCTTGGCATCATCATTTTAGACATTTTTTCATCTTTACCCAAACGTGAATTCAGTCCAGTATGCGTGATTGCCAAAGGTTTAGTAGAAATTTTTAGCGCATCGTTGATAGCATCATTGCTACAATGAGTAAGGTCTATCAGAATACCCAATCTGTTACATTCTCTAATAACCGTTTTGCCAAACTCGGTAAGTCCGCCAAACTTCGGGGTGTCGGTATAAATATCGCCCAAAGGAACAGAAAATTGATTGTCATGTAACAATCCAAGTACCCTTAATCCTCTATTATATGCTATTTCCAAACGTTCAATTTTTCCTTCTAAAAAATGACCACCCTCTACGGCTTGAATGATAATGGGTTGTTTTTCTTTATGGGCTTTTTTTAAATCAGTAAAATCCAGCGCACGTTTTATATTGTTATCTTTCAAAAAAACGTCCGAAGCATCTAAAATCGTCAAAAATCGTTGGTAGGCTTCGCCTTCCGTTTTTAATTCAGGTCGGTCAACCGAAAACGTCATACAAATAGAAGATAAACCCGATTTTTGTAACGCCCCTTGCAAATCTATTTTCAGACCCACTAATTCATCCGCTTTAAAGGGCATATCTACGTGGTTATGTGTATCAATTCCAATTGTATTGTTCAAAACATGGGTCATTGGATTGACGTTTTTTGAACTAATACATGAGTTTATAAATGGACTTAATAACAAAGAAGAACCTCCTTTTGCCAAGTTTTTAACAAATATTCTTCTTGAATTTATTTTTTGATTATTCATATTTTTTTGTAGTTGCACTTTTAGTAAACAGTCTGTAAAGATAGGTATTTTTCAGTATATTTGGCTTTGTCGTTTTTTTTTCATTTCAGCGAACGCAGTCTGTGCAAAAACTCAAATCACAATTTTGGAAACCAAATATTATTCTTAATTCAAAATGAACTGCTGATTATTTCAGAATAATATTCTCAAATAAGATGAAAGTGTCAAATAATATACTTTCAGTTTTTATGGAAAAAGAGTTATTTCACAGACTGACGGTCGCACTGCCGCCCGTACTTTGATACACCCCTCAGTAAAAAACCAAAAATGAGCTCAAATAGACATATCGTTTGAGCGCATTTTTGGTTTTGAAAAGTGTCTGACCTTTTTATCTATATGTCTGTCACGTCTGAAGACGTGCTTGTTAGTCTGTTGCGCCTCTGGAGAGGCTCGTATGTTTGTGAATAATTAAAATAGGAATAGATAGCCGTGATATTTCAAGTGTTGGATTATATTTAATCCATGATTTCATGTAAGGCTGTACGCCCGTCGCCTAAGTTGACTTTGAGCGTTGGGGTTGGCGGGAGTGCGTTTTTCCCTGCATTTTTATTATTTATTCGTGAACAGGCTATTAATTTAATTATGACTACCAACTTCTACCGCTTTCAATTTTTGAATATAATTATCCAAGTCTGCGTTTATTTTGAGATACAAAAAGCAAGACTTAAATTCAGTATTCCCATTTATAGCGATATTTATTGGAATAGTTTGCTTTTTATAGTAATTAATTTGGTCTGTCAGCTCCGTGTTATGTTGTGCATTTGTCCTAATTTGATTTTCTTTCTCTTTCTTCAAATGTGAAACGATAGGGTTTAGGAACATCAATATTACATTGTTTTTGATAGTGTGTCCTTGTGCAAAAAGATATGTGTTTTCCTCGTCTAAACCAAATTGCTTCAATGTTTCAGATAATGCATCAATGTGAGGTTTTTCACTTGGAAAACTATTTTCAAGGTTTTGTCTCTGTACGTCAACTCTCTCCGTTAAGCCATTTAAGGCGGTTTTAAATTGTTCGGTTACATCTACTTTATCAAGTATTTTAATAGTTTCACAAAATTTTGATATTGTGAATGAGGTGGTATCTTGTTTTAGGCTGAAATGAACAGACCAAAGAAATAACTTGTGTATAATCTTTGAAAATAATTTCATCAACTCCGCTAATTCAATAATTTTTTTATCGTTTTTGGTGGACTGAACGCAAAGAGAATGAAGGCTCTCACTATAACACAGCAAATTTTCTATTGAATAGGTATATGTTTGAAAAATGAAATCACTATTATTTACTTTTTTTGATTGTGCGGTTGTATTTCCTAACAAATAATCGTAGTCACTATCTACACAAATAATTAAGTGAGTACCTACGCCAATGTTTAACATCTCTTCACTTTTTTCCAAAGCATGACCTTTGCCTTTTTCTAAGGCATTTTTTATCGGTAGTTGTATATCGAAATTTATTCCATGAGCCTCAAATGGCAATAGGATATTTCTCCAAAATGATATATCTTCATCGCTTTCAACATAAACTAAAACCCTCTGGGCTGAACCTTTCGGCAGAAGAGCGGAAAATGCAGCCAACAAATCAGAATTTAGATTGTCTAATAATCTTGTTGGTTGCATTTCTATTTTTTTGATTTTGTTCTATCCGAAATGATTAAATCTCTAACGTCTGAGACTTTGTTGCGCCAACCTTCCATTATCACCGCTGGTGAATGGGTGGCTAAAATTATTTGAGCATTAGGGTTCAATTCCCTGATATACTCAATCAATTTTTTCTGCCAATCAAAATGCAATGAAATTTCAGGTTCGTCCATGAAAATAATAGAAGGTTTATTGTCTTGAACAAGGACAGTCAGCAATATTACTAATATTTGCTTTTCGCCAGAAGATAATTGATAGGCAGTTATTTCATCTTTGCCAAAGAGAAAAGTTATTTCATTTTTTTCTCTATTAATCTTTTTATCAGTATCTTTAAAAAGGTTATCTATGATTTCTAGAAATCTTTCCTGCTGCTTTTTTATTTTAAGAACTTCATCCTGAGTGTGTCCATTATTTTTTGTTACAATATCAAATGCTTTTTTTCCAATGTTCAGTTGAAAATCCAAGTATTTTTTTTGTAACCTAAATATGTCTCTATCCAGTTCTGTACGAACATTTTCGTCAGGTCTACTGCCAATTTCTGGAATTACATTGTCAAATGTGCTAATAACATCAACCTCTATTAAGTTGTGTAATTCTTCTAATGATATTTTAAGGTCATCAAAAGATGTGATTCCAAAAGAGACAGCCCTTATTTTTTTATAATCATTACCTTCTTTTTCTTTAAGGTCTGACACAATATTTTTGTATTTAGTATTGTTCTTTGCTTTTTGTTCTAAATTTTCTATTGTGTCTTTTATATGTTCAAATGATATGCATTTTTCATTATCAAAAGTTATCTTGACGCTCTGAACTAATCCATTGGCATTATTTGGTAAAGAACCAATTGAGATTAGCCCAGCAATACAGTCTAAAATAGTGCTTTTGCCACTTCCGTTAATACCCGACAAAATATTTACATCTGGATGTAAACGCCACAACAAATCAAATCTTTTCCAAAGTGATTTGATTTCAACTTTCACTATTTTACTTATAATATTACTCATTGCTTACTATTTTGTTTGAAAAATACAAAAGTAGCGATTTTGAATTTATTTTTATTTTGTTTTAGTTGCAGGGAACGCAGTCTGTGCAAAAACTCAAATCACAATTTTGGAAACCAAATATTATTCTTAATTCAAAATAAACTGCTGATTATTTCAGAATAATATTCTCAAATAAGATGAAAGTGTCAAATAATATACTTTCAGTTTTTATGGAAAAAGAGTTATTTCACAGACTGTCGGTCGCACTCACACATACTCGCTGCCTGCATTGGCTTTTGTGTCGAGCCTTTGGCAGCGAGTTGGCGTGAGTGTTTTGTTCAGCGCATTTTTTTTCTTTTTTTTTGTGTTTGTATCGCTTTTGATACCCCCCTCAGTATTTTTAGTGATTTTCGTAACTCGTGATGCAAAACCAATAATTTTTCGGCATACGTACTTGAATAATTAATGCAGAAATTATAGTTAAAATACCAATTAACAAAACAGCGTAGGAAATCCCAAAAATATCTGCTGTAATACCTGAAATAATTGCACCCAAAGCATAGCCTAAATCTCGCCAAAGCCTAAACACACCCACGCTTTCTGCCCTTTGATTGGGATTGGTGACTTGTGCTATTGTTGAAAGAAATGTCGGATAAACTAAGGCTGTTCCCAAACCTAATAAGGCTGAAAGTATTGCCAATTGATAAAATTGAGTGGCATAAATCAGCAAAACGATAGCAATACCTTGTAAAAGCATACCCCAAAAAAGCATGTTCTTTTTTGAAAAAGTATCTGACAATTTGCCTGTAAAAAGTTGCCCGATGCCCCAAACAGTCGGATAAATGGCGGTAATAATCCCAATATTTTGATTGTCAAACTTCAATTGTAACAATAAAATAGGTAATAATCCCCAAATCATACCGTCATTGAGGTTATTTATCAGCCCTGCTTGTGATACAGAACTGAGTGTTTTATCGGTTAAACTTGTGGTTAAGAACACATTTTTGGCTAATGGAATATTGGACGTTTTGGCTTCTTGTGAAACAAATGTTTGCGTGTCTTTAACCCAAATAAACGTTAAAAGTAGTCCTAAAATAGACATCGCAATACCTAAATAAAAGGGATAAGGTCGAATACCGTAATTTTCGGCAATAAAGCCTGTCAAAAAAGCAACAATTCCAACTGCCAAATATCCTGCAAATTCGTTGATGCCCATTGCTAAACCTCGTTGTTTCTCGCCTACCAAATCCATTTTCATCACAACTGTACTACTCCAAGTCAAACCTTGACTGATGCCCAATAAAATATTGGCAAAAATTATCCAATTCCAATTATCGGCATAAATCAACAAAAATGGAATCGGCAAAGCCAAAAACCAACCAAAAATTAACAAGTTTCTACGCCCTATTTTATTGGCTAATCTGCCCGTAAAATAATTTGCTATGGATTTGCTTACACCAAACGCCACTATAAATGAAAGTATGGCAGATTTTGACGTGATTCCAAATATGGATTCGGCAAATTGAGGAAAAATAGACCTTTCTAAACCAACCATTCCACCAACAAAGGCATTAACAATGACTAACAAAGTGAATTGTTGCCAATTTTCTTTAAGTCCTAATTTCATAATCTTGTTGTTCATTGAATTATTTTTTGAATGGTGTAAGCCAAAAGGTTTAAAGTATCTATGCTGCCAAAAGCCTCGCCTTTTTCAAAATCACCTTCATTTTGAGCCATTGTATTCGTTAAATGTGCAAAGCAAACAACGCTTTTATTCTTGGCTTTTGCAAAAGCATAAAGGGCTGATGCTTCCATTTCTACACACGTCACATTTTCATTTTCCATTGCTGAAATAGCAATTTCTGTTTCCCTGTAAGGCGCATCTGTCGTCCAACTTTTAGCATCAAAATAAGGGCAATCCTTAGATATTATGTTTTCTGATAATTTTCCATTCAAATTATCAGCTAAACAAGCCAACGCCTGTTTGGGCAAATAATGATAACTTGTGCCTTCATCTCTGACCGATTCTGTTATCAAAGCAAACCTTTTATTAGATTTTGGTTGCTTAATTATCCCTGCCGAAGTAACGCTTATCAACAATTTGCAACCCGATACAAACAACTGTTCGGCAACCAAAACAGCATAAGAAGCCCCAACAATGCAAGGAATAATACCAATATCCTTACCTTCTATTTTAAAACTGTATAATTTGGAATGATAACAAGCCCAACAATCACTTTTTACAGCTTTGCCTGTCGTTAAAAGATATTCTGCCAAATCTCCGTCGGGGTCTAAAACACAAATTTCAGGTACATTACAATCTGCAATGCCTTTTTGCCTTCTTGCTTCTCTCAACAGGTTTTCGGGTAAAAAGACCGAAGGGGCAACATAATCTTTATTTGAAATCAAAGGAATTTTTGAATTTTTACGCATTCAATTAGGCTTATTAGTTTATTAAGAAATAGCGCATCTATTAGCACCTGCCTCTAAATCAATGGGGTTTATATCGCTAAAATCGCCTTTAAGATTTTTTTCAACAATTATTAAATAATTGGCTGGTGTGGGTGGAATACGGTTTAAAATAGTTTGTAAAAAGTCATTTTCACTCAATTGAAGCATCGGAATTGACCTTACTTTTTCTAAGGTTGTTTGAATCGGAATATTATCAAATTCAATGGGTTGGCTTGTGTGGGCGGGTAAAATGATGGTTGAATTATCTAAAACCAATAGTTTTTGAAGCGATTTGTAGAGCAATTTTGCTTTTTCAAGCACCCCCTTGATGCCTTTGGCTTCATCATGACTGGGCGTGACAGTATCAGCCTTCAAATCGGGTCTTCCAACGCCATTTGTAAACAAAGTATCGCCTGTTAGTAACGCCTTGTTGTCTATATTAAAAGTCGTGCTTTCAAAAGTATGTCCCGGGGTTTTGATAGATGAAATTTGAATACTTCCGATATTGAAAATGGTATTATTTTCAATGGGTTTTGTTTTAAAACTAACATTATTGGGCGTTGGTAAAAACAATTCAGCGTTAAAAGCCTCCGCTAATTGTTTTGACCTCGAAAGGTGATCTGCGTGGATATGCGTTTCAATCACATACTTTAAGGTAGCGTTATGCGATTTTAGATAATTTTTATACACTTCAATATCCAAAGAAGCATCAACAACGACCCCCTCAGTATCCGCAATGATTAGGTAAGACAAACAGCCTTTGCCCGTTCTACGAAATTGAATGATTTGAAAAGTAGGGAAAGTAATTGTGGCAGTATTCCAAGCCAAACTCCATGCTTTTAAACCGCCTTCTAAGGAGTAAACATCGTAGCCTTGCAAGTCTAAAAGTTTGGCAGCAACCAAACTCATTCTACCCCCCGCACAAAATGTAACAACAGGCACACTTTTGTCAAGGTAAAGATTTTTTAACGCTTCAAAATCGTTGTTTTTCAACTTATCGTAAGCGTTTACATGAATACTTGTTGGAATAAACCATTCCAAGCGTTCATTCATAGGTCGAATATCCAACACATTGACAGGCTGCCCGATTTCTAACCAATTTCGTAGTGTATTGGCGTGGATTGTTTTTATCTCTTTCATATTGCAAAGAATGTTTTTAAAATTCGCTGCAAAGTTGAAGGCTTTAAAAATGGAATCCTTTTACATTTGTTAAATAATCATCGAACCGATGCCCTAATTCTACTCAAACTGACTTGGGTAATGCCCAAATATGAGGCGATATACTTCAATGGTACTCGTTGTAAAACATCGGGGGTTTCGTTCAAAAGTGCCAAATATCTTTCTTCGGCGGTATGAAATTGTAGACTTTCAACTCTATTAACAGTTTCTACATAAGCCGATTCAAATATTTTTCTAAACAAACGTTCAATATCTGGAAAAGTATCATAAAGTTTAAATAATGGTATAGCACTAATAGCAATCAATTCAGTATCTTCCATAATTTGAATGGCTTTTCGGGACGGTCTGCCCGAAAATAGACTTTCAACCCTCGCTATAATATGATTTTCAAAAGTAAAGCACTCTGTTACGTCAATATCGTCTTTGTAATAGTAAATTCTTGCAGACCCTTTTACGATAAAATAAATCGTCTTACAAGTGTGTCCAATCGGTTGTAAATCCTTATTTTTTTTGACAAAAACAGATTTGCTTATCTCAGAAATAGTCTTGATAGCCTTTTCCGATAGCGTATTATACTTATTGAAATAGTCGAATAATTCAGTCAAAATTTTTCCTTTTTAATTTTTACAATCCCCATTTTTTCTTTAATTATTCGGCAAATTTATTCATTTTTTCGGTTTTTTTATTGCGCAGAACGCAGTCTGTGCAAAAACTCAAATCACAATTTTGGAAACCAAATATTATTCTGTTCCGTAACTTCTGGAGAGATTTTTTAACTATATATTTCTCTCCGTAACTTCTGGAAAGATTTTTTAACCATATTTTTCTCTCCGTAACTTCTGAAAAGATTTTTTAACTATTTTTTTCTCTCCGTAACTTCTGGAAAGATTTTTTAACTATAATTTTCTCTCCGTAACTTCTCGAAAGATTCTTTAACTATATTTTTCTCTCCGTAACTTCTCGAAAGATTTTTTAATTATATTTTTTACTTTAAATTTTATAAATACTTAACTAACGTGAGTTCGGGATTAACGAGTTACAAGGTATAGTAGACGAAAAAAGGATAGGTTTTTGTTTTTTTTGTAAAAAAATACAAAACCTATCCTTTTTTCGTCTACTATACCTTTTGACCTTAAGTAATTGATCATCAGCTTATTAATCCCGGATTCACGTTAACTATTAATTTTTTATAAAAAATAAATAGTGAGCGTATTGAAAATAAAGCGCAAAAAAGCTCAAGAAATATACTTACAGGGTTTCTTGTTTTAGAAAAAAAGTCACTTGCTGGCAGGCAACAAGTGACTTTTTTTGGAAATATACTGAGGGGGATACTAAAAATCCGCCTACGTGCTTTTGAGGGCAATAGGCGTATGAAGCCACTTAGTTTTTATTCTTTTTGTGGCGGTAAAATGTCTATTCGCTGACCAAGTTTTTGCTCATTTTCTTGAATTGGAGAATTATCCTTAACAAAACTTAGGTCTCCATTAGCATTACGATAAATACGCCATGTATATTTCTTAGTATTTTTTTTATTCATAGCATACTTTTCTATACCACCCATACTCATAACGACATCGTTTTTTATTATTGGCATAGATTCTACTAATGCGTAGTAGTCATTAATAGACCTTACAAATTTAGTTTTTTCATTGAATTGTTTATATTCAGTTGTTTCGGTTCTATATTTATAGACTTCTTTAAAATATTCATCAATTTCACTTCTACTAAAAGTCAGTAGCATCGTGTTTTTTGTGGCAGATACACTATCTTGAAGATTATATTTTTCTGCCATTTTTTTTACTTCATTAATTGTCCATAAATCTGTTGGATATCTCTTTTGATTTTGACTTTTAAGTGATGTTGATGATATTAATAAAAATATCAGAATCAATGGTAGTATATTTTTTATTTCTTTCATTTTCAACTTAGTTTTGATTATTATTCAATTATTTTATTCAATAGTTCGTTAAAAACAGTGGGTACAATTTGTTATAAAGCGGTTTAATTTTTCCCTGTTTCTCAATCAATCATGCTGCAATACGCCCTAATTGATAAAGCTCTTTAATTTTCGGATTATTTCTTTCTACTGATGGGTCTTTCCCGTAAATGCAAATTAATTTATCCAGCACTAACTCATTGATATACTGCGTTTTAATATCCGCCATCGAAAAAGCACCTCTCTCTTGTTTTGGTACAGCCAGCCAGTGCATGGCCTTGGCAATATTAAGCGTTGAGAGGGCGATATTGAAGTGAAAATCCAAGGCATCTTCCTGCCGACTTTGCGAATCTTCTAAACCGAGGAATCCTTTTGCATCTCTGAATAAAAATTCAATCTGATAGCGCAAGCGGTAATACTGATAAATTTGTTGCCCCACCATAGTGCCGTCAGTTGAGAAATAAATAAACGCTTTGTTGACTTTGCCCTCTTTAAGCGTGTTGACAATAATGATTTTACACCATTTTTTTAAGCTGCGGATATGACCAATGCCCTCATAAACAACTTCCTCTTCATCGCTTTTGATGATTTTAAAATGCTCGGTGGAGACATTTTTGGTATCTATTTTACCATCATATTCTTTTGGACGACCTTGTCCCCCTTTTTGTGAACCAACATAAGCATAACGCATATAAGTATTACAAGCCATGCGACTGATAAGCGTAAAGCCCACGCTGCAAATGCTATCAACAAAAGCATATTTTGAGAAAAAAGCATCAAAACACATCACTTTTGTTATTTTTTGAAGTTCTTTGGCTTGACCACAAATCAATTTGGCATAATAGGCGCGTAGTGTTTCTTCGCCTTTCATGTATTGCGTTTGCGCTGCATGATAGTGCATCGCTGTATGATTTTCTATATCCGCAACTGCCAAGGCACTCAATTCTA